>NZ_JBMERO010000016.1:0-80005 GCF_049310945.1 Bacillus sp. DJP31
GATAAATTAGTTTTAAACCCAAAATTCAATATATTTGATAATGGACAGGAAATTTGTTTTTATAACTCTGAAGAGGCTAAAGGTACTGTTTTGAGAGGCATGGGAGTTGGATTTTTCCGTAGAATAAATATAAAACAGATTCCTTTGCAATTGGATGTAAAGGTATTTAGTTCGAATGAACCTATTGAAGAAGAACTATGGAGTGCTTTTTTGGATTCTTTAATCGAGAAAAAAATTCTAATTGACGAAAAGGAGATTTTTAGTAAACATAATACAACAGAAATTAGTAATGTTACTCTCAGTCTATTCGGTAAACCTATAATCATTATACAAATGATAGAGCTTCTTCAAAAGGTAGGGTTTCAACATTTTATTGTTGAACGAGATGATACATTAGATTTTTCGAATTTTAATGAGTTAACTATTGAAACTGTATCATCGGTTAAAGATATAAGCAAAAGTAGTAGTAACATCGTAATTTTTATTGATTCATCTGCAGATATAAGGAAAGCTAGGTATTTAAATGAAATATCAATTAGTAACGGTATTCCCTTTTTAAGTCTTAGAATTTATGCTAGTTCTTTTGAGTTGGGTCCTTTGGCACTACCCGGTCAGAGTGCATGTTTTGAATGTTATTGGCAAAGACTTCAATCTAATAGTGACAATACTACAGAATGGTATTTAGATCATTTATCAGAAAACATAAATTTACCAAAGTCAGCCGAAGTAATTCTAAATCAAAACATTGCGTTACAGTATCTAACAATGGAATGTTTACGTTTCTCTTTGCAAGAGAAAGTGCCTATTTCCCTTGGACATATTATTTCTCATGACTTCGATAAAGGAAGGTTAAGGAGCTCAAGTATATTAGAGGTTCCAGGATGTGAAATATGTAATGTAGCGGGAGGAATATATAATGAAGCTACAATATACGGATGCTGACCAATTAGTAAAATCAATTTTAAAAAAAGAACCAGATGCTACTAAGTATCTAAATTCTTTTATGAGTCTAGTTGATCCCTCCTTAGGTATTATTCGCTATTTTGATAAAGAACAAGATTATTATGGTGACGAACCAAATTTTACTGCTTTTCGTGCAGAAATCTTTCCTACTAGTAATTATTCTCACGGAGGATATAAGACAGTAAAAGCTGAAGGTGGGCGGTCGCTATACCCTGATCAAGCAAGGGTGGGGGCTTTATTTGAAAGTTTTGAAAGATATTGTTTATCAATTTATAAGATTGAAAGATTAATATATTCTTCATTCAATCAGTTAACACAGTCTGGGGTTATAGTTGAAGATCCAATGAAGTTCGTCTCTAGTGAACAAAGTGGCCGAGAAGAGTTACGCGAGGAGAAAATGATGTGGACCTCTGCATGGTCCATTCGTTATGGAAAAGAAATTTTAATTCCTGCTCAGTGTGTTTATTTACCCTACCAATTTCAACAAGGTGAACCTGTCTTAAGAGATCCATTAACTACAGGGGCTGCTGCAGGTTTGACTTTAGGTAAAGCAATTCTAAGAGGATTGTTAGAAGTTATTGAGCGTGATTCAACTATGATTGTTCATTATAGAAAAATCAAGTGCCAAGAAATTGATCTATCTCAAGTTTCGGGAACTCTTAAATCACTTATTGATTCTCTCAAACGATATAACTTAGAATATAAAATTTATGACTATAGTTTAGACATTCCTGTTCCCGTAGTGGTTTGTAAGATAATAGATCGTTCGGGAGTGGGGCCAACCTGTACAGTTGGAGCAAAAGCCTCTTTTAGCCAGGAAAGTGCCATCCTCGGTGCCATTCTTGAAGCAGGCAGCTTACGATTAGGAATTCGTGGAGTTATGGAGGAAGCACGGAAAGAATCGTTAATAGCATTAAATGACTATTCTAAATTAGATACAGCGAACAGACGGTCGTTTTTATGGAGCCAACCAGAGATGCTACATCACTTAGATTATCAAGATGATTCAAACGAGAAATCTATTAAGTTTAAAGAATGGGATGAAATGAACGAAGAACGACTTAAAGAATTAATTAACGTTGTGTTAGAAAAGGGTGGCGACATAATTATAAAAGATGTTACCACTTATGATATAGGATCTTATGGCGTGAAGGTTGTAAAGGTAATAGTTCCAGGTCTTCAACCCATGCACTTATTTGAACCTGAATGTAGCTTTTCAAACAGGATATTAGAATTTGGTGGTGAAAGAATGAATCCTGATTCTTTAAACATGATTCCTCACCCATTTGGATAACTGGAGTTGAATGACATTGCATAATAGAAAGAGCTTTCAAATATTTCATGATAACAGTAAAAATGCGCATGTTACACTTGGAAATCAAACTTTGACAAATCCTAAAAATTGGCCTAAAGAATGGACTGAAGTAGAAGAAAAGACGCACCCGCGGCTACTTAATATTGAGCTCTCTAAAGATGACGTCTCTGTTGAAATGAAATTAATAGATGCAATTCATCTTAGAAGTTCATGCAAAACAAATAGTAGTGACCAACCTTTAGCTTTAAAAGATCTCTCTACGTTGATAAGAAATTCTGTTAGCTTCCGTAAACCCCATCAAACTAAAGATTTGAATATTGGAAGAAGAGTATATCCTTCTGCGGGTGCAAGATTTCCGTTGGAATGCTATATAATCGTTAATAATATTGTAGGTTTAGAAAAAGGTTTATATCACTACGAATTATCAAAAGAGAGTTTAGCTCTACTATTCCACAAAAATTTGGAAAGGGAAATAAAGGAAATATTTGGTGAAGATCTTGTTCATTCAAGAGCAATTATTATTCTTACTTCAGTAATGAATAGAAATATAATGAAGTATGGTGAAAGAGGCTATAGATTTGCATTAATAGAAGCTGGTCATTTAATGCAGAATATATGCCTTCTTTCCACAGCAATGAATATTCCTATGGCACCCATTGGAGGTTTTGTTGACGTGCTCGTTTCTAGATTACTTGATTTAGAAGAAACGAGAGAAATCCCCTTATATTCTTGTGTACTACCCTGAGGTTTTTCAGGACCAATAGAAAAAATTAGAGTATAAGATATAAAAAAACTGGAATTATTATTAATAAATTCGAGATTGAATAAAGTGTAATATAATAGATCAAGCAGTAAGCTTGATCTATTTACAAGAAAGGAGGCCTTTTTGTTATTTTTTTACAATGTTGAATGCTTATTGTGCAAAAAAATCTTTGAGCTTGATGAAAATAACTCTCAATATAAAAAATTTAAACTAAACATGAAGGGTAAATATATCTGTAATAGCTGCAAAGAAAAAATAGAATCTGATGCTAGAAAAATGATGCTTTGAGATATTAATTAATCCCTATGTGTATTTACGGTCTCTTCAAACTTCTCTAAATCATTAATAATGCAATCCATAGCTTCTTGCCAAAAGTAATTTTCTTGAAGATTAAGATTAAAGTGTTTTAATATAAGATTTTCTATGGTCATACTTCCAGTGTCTTTTAGTAATTGTTCGAAATTTTTTACGAAATCTGTACTATTTTGTTTAAATCTACTTAAAAGAAAATTGCTAAACAGACAGCCAAAAGCGTATGGAAAATTATAAAAGGGTACCATTGTTTTATAATAGTGGTTTTTCGAGCACCATGAGGAAGGATTGTAATTTTCAATCATATTCCCAAAAGCTTTCTTTTGCGAATGTTCCATTAGTTCATTTAATCTTTCAGAGTTCAGAACTCCGTGCTGTCTATTTTGATACAATTCGTACTCGAAGAGAAATCTAGAATAAATATCTAATAAAAAAACGACATTGTTTTCCATCTTTAAATTCATATAAGATAAAATATTTTTAACACTAGACTGTTCGTTGATAATACTATCTGTGACTATTAATTCAGTCAGCGCTGATGCTGTTTCTGCCATACTCAAGGAGTAATTTTGGGACAGTATAGGTAAATCATACAGAACATGATAATGATAAGCATGACCAAGCTCGTGAGCTAATGTAGTAGTATAGCTAAGATCGTTAGGTACATTAATATATACTCTGGACTGTTTTTTGTTCGCAAAATTCAAACTAAAGGCACAACGCTTTTTGGTAGGATCATTTTCAGATTTTATCCAACTTTCTTGAAAAAAGGTATGGATAAATTCCTTGAAATCTGTACTAAATGAGGATAAGCCATCTATGATGAGATCAACAGATTGGGAGTGTTCAACGGTATTGTCGGATTTCAAAATAGGAGCATTTAAGTCTTCCCAGCTTAATCGGTCTTTTCCTAATATCTCTGCTTTAATTTTCAGATATTTATGTAACTTATCTTTATTAAGTTCAATCACTTCCCACATTTTCCATAACGAGGTTTCGGACATATTGTTAATGTCAAACAAGGCTTCTGTTAAGAAAGAATCTTTATTTAAAACCTCATAAATAGCTAGCCTAAACCCAGAAAGATTGTTTAGAATCGAAGCAAATAGATCCTGGTTTTCGAACAATGTCTTATTTCTTATTTCAAATTCTTGCTTTCTAATATTCTCATGCATATTAAATTCATTGGTTTTAATATTACTAAAATGCTTTATTTTTCGTTGTGTTTCTATTTCCACCTTTTTCAAGAGAGTGGAATGGAGCTCTTCCCAAGAATGCAAGCCAATTGGTGTAAGACTATTGATTATTCTTATTACAGTTGGTGAGGTAAAACTACGAGAATTATATCTTCTTTTTTCAAGAGAAAAGCTAATAGGGTAGACCAATTCATCTGATATAATAATAGACCAATTTTCTTCCGGGATTTTTCCAATGTAATAATCTACAAAGAAAGAAGCTGTGAAATATGATGAAAGTAACCTTGTAACTATTTTTTTATATTTAATTACATTTACCTGATCCGTTTGAAGACAAACCAAATACCCATTTGCAAGACCTAAACGTTCAATAATATCTTGTAGTTTCTTAAATAGGGATTGAATGTTTGAGGGTAAAATATCTCTTGGACTCTCTAAATAATCAAGTTGTTCACAAAAAAAATGTAAATCAGAATCTAGTGTATTCAAAAATTGACGAAATTCTTGATAATTATTTTTGTTTGAAAAGATCGAATTTAAATTCCATTCATTTATAGGTATCTTCAAGTCAAAATCTCCTCATAAAATTAGTTAAAGTAATAATAGAATATTATCATATATTGTAAATATATCAAAAATTAGTTAAGTTGGAGTTGAGTGTGATGAAAAAAGAACTAAGTGAAGAAACATCATTTCTAGAGTTTTCTAAAGTGAATAAAAGTTTAATGCCATTTAAACACTTCTATGCTGAGAATGTATTTACAGAGAAAGTGAGCAACAATCTTTTAGAATGGATTAAAGACAATGATTTGTTTGTTCAAAAAAATGAACAATTTTACAGAAATTCATGGTTCAACATTACACCAGAGAACCTTCCTGCGGAATTAAAAGATGTTTTCTCAATTGAAGGATTAAAAATTTTAAAGAAAAAAGTAGAAGACATTTTCGAAGTTTCTTTTTTAGAAGATATTCTTGTTTTTGCTCAAAAATATGTGAAGGGAGAAGGAACATTAATTCATACAGATTATATGGAGCCAATAAATAGGGATTACCAATATTTCTTTACTCATAGAATGATTGCTTACTTAAACGATGGATGGAATGAAGAAATGGGGGGGACATTTGGAGTGTTTAGATCATCCAATCCATCAGATATTGTAAACACGTTTGTTCCTAAACATAACTCAGCAGTAGGTATTGCTCATGGTCCTCACTCTTATCATGCGGTTAGTGGCGTTACTAATGGAGTTCGATATGCCATTCAATTTAATTTTCTGTCTAAGGAATTGAAATATGAAGGGGAATAAATCTAATTCTCTAAAAAATCTAACAAAAACTATTTGCAACACGTCCTATGAAGATGTTCCTACTGCTCACTTTGACCAAATAAAACTATCAATCTTGGACTCATTAGGGGTAGCTTTAATGGCAAAAAACACTCAGGATTATAAAAAAATACATGAGTTTTATTGCTCTTTGGGAGGAGGTTCTAGTTATGTTTGGGGAAGTAATAAGAAAGTGTCTTCTTTAGATGCAACATTTTTGAATATTTATGCTGGTCATCGAAATGATTTCGATAATATTCTATATGGTACATTTGGTCACCCTTCAGTTATTTTATATCCAGCCTTAATTTCTGTTTACGATTATATGGAAATAAGCGGAGAAAGATTATTGAAATCCATTCTAATCGGACTAGAGACTATGACAACATTAGGAATGAGTTTTGGATGGAGTCTTAAAGAGAAAGGATTTCATCCTACGTCTGTTTTAGGAGGATTTGCGATTGCATCTTCCTTAGGGTGGATGCTTGAATATCCTGATGAAAAGCTCCGAAATGCTTTTGGATTAGTAGGTGCATCAATATCTGGTTTTAAAAGCAGTTTCGGTACTTTATCAAAGCCATATCAAGTAGCTGTATCTGGAAGAGAGGCTTTGTCTGCGACCTTATTACTTCATAATGGGGCAGAACTAATAAGTGAAGGAAAATGGCTAGAAAACCTATCACTATTATCTGGAGTTTATGAAAATGATTGGAATTATAGGGGATTTGGAGAACCATGGATTCTCGATGAAATGAATTTTCTATATAAATTTTATCCTTGCTGTGGTTATTTTCATCATGTGATGATGGAAGTTTCAAAAATCCTTGAAAACACCAATGAGGATAGAGAGTTTGTGGAGAAAGTCCACCTAATCCTACCTGAGTTTATTAAAAATGCTAGCATGTTTGATGAACCGAATAATATAGACGAGGCCAAATTCAGTATTTTATTTAATCTTGCGTTAGTGCTAATCTACGAGGATCTAACATTGGAACTATTTACAGAGAGAGAAGTACAAAATCCTACTGTAAAAAGGGTTATGGAAAAAATTGAAATTAAGTATATAAAAGATGAAGATGCCCTTAATGATAAAAATCAAATAAATGGTTGGGTTAGGTTGGAGTATAAGAGCGGGCAAGTATTGACTGGTACTATAAAATTAACTGATAATGGAAGTGAAGTGGATTTTAATAGAATCTATGAAAAGTTCTATCAGTGTGCAAGATCTTCGTTAACCGTTAAGCAAATTGATAAATATGTAGATTATATTATGAACATAGAAAAAAAAGATTCGCAGGAATGGATAAGATTACAGGAGAATTTCTTTTAGATGTAAATAGTAACCATTTTGTTCATTTAGGAGGCATTCATAATATGAGGTTAGATTCCAACTCATTATTTAAGTCTAATAAACACTTCCGCTTATTTTGGTCAGGACAAACCATTTCTATGTTTGGTTCCCAAATAACAGTAATTGGACTACCCTTAACTGCTGTTTATTTACTTGGTGCGAACCCATTTCAAATGGGGCTTTTTCAAGCAATGGCGACTATTCCCTTTTTTATTTTCAGTTTATTTGCAGGGGTGTGGATTGATCAAAATCAAAAGAAACCTTTGTTAATATTATCCAATTTGTTAACGGCTTTTTTCTTACTTTTAATTCCTTTATTTGCTTGGTTAGGAATGCTGAACTTTTTTATGTTCTATTTCATTGTCTTTTTATCTGCCACTTTTTCAATGGTCTTTGAGCTTGCTTACCTTTCATTTTTACCTGTTATTGTAAAGAGAGAAGATTTGTCTGATGGGAATAGTAAATTAGAAATAAGCCGGTCAATAGCACAAGTTTCTGGACCAAGCGTTGCTGGTGTTCTTATTTCAGTTTTAACAGCCCCTATAGCAATTCTCATTGATTCTATATCTTATATTGTTTCTACTATTTTTATATGGAGGATTAAAGCTGAAGAGCCAAAGCCAATAAAAGAATTCGATAGTAGTATATTCAAGAAAATTGGAGAAGGGATGGGTCTTCTAGTCAAGCATCCCATTTTAAGATCTATTTCTGCTTCAACAGCAATTCTTAATTTTTTTAGAACAGCATTTGACGCAGTTTACATTTTCTTTATAATAAAAGTTTTAGGAATTAATCCTACTCAAATTGGAATAATCTTCGGAGTAGGTAGTATAGGAGGAATATTAGGAGCATTTTTTTCTCGAAGAATTTCAGAAAAATTTGGCATTGGCCCTTCTATTATTGGTTCCGTTGCTATGGTAACTGTGGGTAGCATAATTGTTCCTTTTGCTAATGAACAAATAATAATTGCAATGACATTGCTCATATTAGGTCAAATTATAACAGGATTTGGTAATACTGTATATTTTGTAAGTCAAGTGAGCCTTAGGCAGTCAATTACTCCAATGGAAATATTGGGAAGGGTTAATGCTAGTAATCGGTTTATCTCTCGAGGAGCTATGCCTTTAGGAGGTATTTTCGGAGGATTACTGGGGACATTCATAGAATTAAGATTAGCTTTGTTGATTCTGGCTATTGGATATATACTAGCAATATTATGGTTAAGTATTTCTCCTGTTAGAAAAATACAAACAATTGAAGATGCAGATGGGTATAGAGTCCAAGCCTAGATGTTCCTTTCCCAACCTCGTTTCTCTGATTCTAGTTTGGGATTTTCTCTAGTTTGGGTGACGGTTCTCTAGACTGCTAATGTTTGGCATCAATCGCAATGTATTCTTCTTGGAAAACCTCAAATTGCTGATACTGATAAAATTATCTATTAATCTCTAAAGATTAAAAAAGTTTACTTTATTAGAAACGTGATTTAAGAAGCAAACATTACCACCGTCACTTCTTTGAAGAACTAGCGGAATTAGGTATAAGATAAATATATTAAAGCAATCCATTTTTTATTGGTGGATTGCGCTTATTACCCCTCGGATGCCATCAGCTTTATTATCGAACTTAGCTGGAAAATATTAATTCCGAGTATCCTCCAGATCTTACAATACTCAATGCACTGCACTCTCTGCATTAAATTAAAACAGCCAAAGTTAGATTTTTAATAAATAATATTATTCCATTAATCGTTGGTTATTACGGTTGAAAAATTTGCCATTATGCTATTGCTATACACTTTGAAGCAAGAAATCAGGCTCCTCCAAAGGAGGAAAAGCCCAGAACCGAAACCATATTCTGAAGGACTGTGTTTATTTAAAATTTGTAATTATGAAATCAACTTACATAGGTGCCTTAACAAAAAATTAAAAATCTAAATAAGCTATTCCGATTAGCTTATTTATCTTGGAAGAGAAAAATGTCAACTTAGTATCCTTGTATCAATCATTTCTTTATTTAAAAATTTTTGTGCTAATTGTAATATACCTTTACGTTATTGTGACGAAGCAACTATGTTGGGGAAGCAATGTAATAATTGTGGTAGAAGGTTAGATTACTTTATAGAACCAGAAGATTTATCAATAGCATATATTTCAAATGAACTAAGAAAATCCGAAGATTGGTTATTCATGTTATCTCATAAAGAGATATTTCAGAAACATGATGGTTTTTCAATAATGGAATCATTAACTATTACTTACTTATACTTTATAAGTCTTCAAGACGACATAACAAACATCCCTATCCCTCATTTTATTGATTTTTACAATTGTCAAATTTCAAGTTTAGCGAAAAAAAAAATAAATAAAAATCGAAATATCACGCCATTAAATCTACTAAGAACTTTAAGGTATTATAAAATTTCGTTAAAAGAATTTAGCGCTATTGATGTCCCAAAATCTTTTTTAGATACTATAAAAAGAAATGGTAATTCAGAAGGCGACAAATATGAGTTAGGTAAGTGCCCAGCCCCTTGGTGTAAAGGTGATGATGATTCTTCAACACTTATTAAATTAAACCAAAGAAGGATAAAGTACACTAAGACTACATACTGTACAAAATGTAGTCTCACCTATGGGTATAATAGAGAATCCCAAGCATGGGAGAACACTGATGGAATAATAGAAACATACTACACCTTACTCCCTTATTTAAAAGAGTTAAGTGATTTAGAAAGTTTGTTTTATAAAGAAATTGAGTTAGATGATAACATTCTTAATAAAACTATTGGATACTCATTAAATAATAGTTTAATACAAAATGAACTTTATCGACCAACACATATAAATTCTAAACAAGGTATATTGAAGAATTTATTATTGAAGTCAAAAAATGTCGGTAAATTAAAATCACTTGCTAAAAAAGACTATAACTGGAATCAATTAGAGTTTTACTATATCTACTATACTAAGGAAATTCAAGAGCATATACAATTTTTGATTGATGAAAGCAAGAATCAGGAAACAAAGACAAAAGATAAATGGAGATCGAAAATAAATGAAGCTATTACTCAATTAATAAATGAAGATAATGATATCTCAATAGGAGTTGTTGCTAATTTAATTGGATGCAATATAAAGACGATTAAAGTAAACTGCCTAACACAATTTATATTGGAGGCAAAAATTAATCAATTTAAAATGAGACACTTAAGACAAGAAAAAGAGTTGAAACCAATATTTGACCAATATTTGAATGAGTGTTTATATGAAAACATAAAGCCCACCTGTATGGAGGTCTACACATTATTAGGTGTTACGAAGATAACAATAAGTAAAAATTATCCTGACTTATATGAATATATAAAATATAAAATATCAATTGCTAATCGTTTATTATATGAAACTATAATAATGAAATATAAGAATTTATGTGGACTTGCCATAAGAGAAATTACCGAAAGGGGAGAAAGTTTATCATACTGTAAAATACTAAAAAAGGCAGGTTTGCAAGAATATTATTGTAGGAGTTATCCTGATTTAAGAACATATATTGACTATGAAATTAGTAAACTAGCTAAGGTCAATTAGTAATTTAGTTTATTATTAAATAGAACGCTATATTGGATATACAAACTTTAAAAATTCACTAAAAAATTACTGATAAGAAGGTTTTCAACTAGTTATAGCAACATAAAGGTCCTGCTCTCCCACAAAATGTATTATTTGACGCTTAAGTATAAAAAGAGATCTTCAAAGCCGAGGATCTCTTTTAATTGGTTTAATCAGTACCATTTAACTTCAGAATTAACCATCTAACTATGAAACCAATCAAAAAGTAATAAAAAAGAGAATAAATATAGTGCCATTTCACATTTTGAACAAGAGTGTATCCAAACGGAAATTGGTTCGCCCACAAACGCAAAAGAAATACCAAATATGAGGAGTTCTAGTGTCTAAAACACGGAACGTAACATATACCATTAGACAGTATTTTTCTTTTCGATAGCACAACTACATTTCCATAACATCCTTTAACTAATTAAAGCCAATGCGATTTTGGTTAGTATCAAAGGTGATATTTTTATATAGAAACGATGCCGCCCCTATCTAGTGCGCTAGTATAAGCTTAAATCACTTCGTGTCAAATAAGTTTATGTCAACTGTAATTATTGAAACCAATATTTTATGCCATCAGTAAATATTGTAAATGACAATTTTATGTTATTATTTCATGCTTATTTACCCCTTTTTTATGACAGTTGTAATTATTGCTCACATGAAGATAAAAAGCATTGGAGATTCCTCACCGAGAGTGAAATCAGAAAAATATTAGATGTACCTTGATGGTTTGAATTCCCTGAACACACGAACATCACAAGACGATTTGAGATGTTGGGACAATCTTTAAGTTGCCAAGTGATTAAAGCGATAGCTAACACCATTGCTGCTACATTTATGAAACAAGCCTTTAATAAGGTTAGTGAGTCAATGAAATCGGTAAAAGAGAAAGCTGAAAATGCTATTTCAATAGCAACAAATGGTCAGCTTGAATTAGTTTTTTAGTTAGTAAAGATGGTGTGGATCATGTCCTACCATCTTTTTTATTTTAAGTAAAAGTGTCATAGACTTTAAGATAATCTGTCCTAACGTTTTAATATCAAATGACATAGAAGAAAAGCTTTCAATCGATCGTTTGTCACCTAGCTAAATGTTTACAAATTTCGCTTACCATAATTGATATATTTCGATTTCATGCTACAATATAGAAAGTTAATTGAATGAGCTAAAGGGAAATCCCCTTAATGTATGTATTTCACTCTAAACGGGTGAAGTGTATTCATTAAGGGGATTTTTAGTTTAATAGGGAATCTTATCCTTCGGGCCAGAGTGAAAAGACGATAGAATTTTGTCAAATTATCTGATAAGATTATGATTATCTAATTTAATTAGTCAATAACTTGACTCTTGCAAAAATCTTGTCAGATAAAATCTTGTCTTAATCGCTCAAATGCTAAGAACCTTTGTCGAAACGGTAAAATAAAAAAGGACATTCCTACCTTTTTGGTGAAATTTGTGTTTACCACAACCCAAATACCCAAAAAAAAGGAGAATGTCTAACATTATGGTAACCTTCTATTCTTTTATCGTCAAATTTATTTTAGCCCTAAATCTTGAACTTTCAAAACCACAATTAAATCATGTTCTAACCTTTATGCAAGGGATCATATTAACCGACGGTCGTAAGACTGTTTCACAAATTCGGAGGTCAACTCATGAAAAGCGTCACCTAAGTTGTATGACGAGGTTCCTTAATGAATCTCCGTGGTGTCCGAATCGCGTGAATCGGAGACGTATTCAGTTCATGATGGAAAGGATTAAAAAAGCCCGTTTGAAGCAAGGTGATTCCCGTTCCATTACTTTTTTCATAATAGATGATACCCAGTCCAAGAAAGATCGTTCCACAAAACAAATGGAGGGACTAGATAATCATTTTTCACACTCTGACGGGAAAAGCATGTGGTCTCATTGTATAGTAACAGCACATATTGTTAGCGAGGGGTATTCCTTCGCATGGGATTTCAGGTCTTACTTTCGAGAACATTATTGCCAAGAACAAGGTCTTGCCTTCAAGAGTAAGAATGACCTAGCAATTGAACTGATTGAATCATACAAATCAACTACTGACGAGCAAGTATATGTTTTAGTTGATAGCTGGTACACAAGTAGAAAACTTATCGATGAATGTAGTCAAAAGGGTTTCCATCTCATTGGAGGACTACGAGCAAATCGTAAGATCTATCCAATTGGCATTGGTATTAAGATATCTGAATTTGCTTCGACGTATATACAGAAGTCTGACCTCCACTCTGTTACAGTGGGGCGTCATGACTATAAAATCTACACATATGAAGGACATCTAAGCGATACAGAGAGCGCCAAAGTCTTATTGTCTTGGGAAAACGAATTCGATTCAAGCAAAACTCCGTTTTGTATCCTTTGTACAGATAGTAGTCTGGATCTCGTGACGATCCTAAGCTACTATAATGTGCGCTGGAACATTGAAACCGGATATCGATACTTCAAGGATTTATTAGGCTTTGACGAATATCAACTTCTTTCAAACAAAGGCATTGAGCGTTTTTGGTGTATTGAGTTCTTGACCTACAACTTCTTAGAGTACCAACGTCATGAATGGAAAAAGGAAGTACCGCTAACGATTGGAGATGTTGTCCGAAGGATACGGAAAGACCATCTCGGTCAGATTGCGGTATACGCTTACGAACAGGCATTATCTAAAAAATCACTCGCCGACGTGCTGAAGGAACTTAAACTTACAGCTTAAAAAAAACCTTTAAGCTGCTTACACTACCAGTCTGACCTTTTTTAGGGATCTGGCTAGAAAATGCAAGAGTCAAGTAATTTTAGAAGAAAAGGCATTCAAGTTTTTAAGTAACTTTTTACCATTAGTTTTAATGGTAATCGGTGGTATCGTTTCAGATTCGCTTAAAAATAAGTATATTGATTAAAAAAGAGTGGCGATAAAGCCACTCTTTTTTAAGGAAATTACAATATTTAAAAGTCCAATTTCTCAATATTTGATAAATTTAACTTTTTTCATTACTCTAGAATAGCGTTTTCTGATTATGTAATAATTAGCACATAGTTAATTCGCTATTTGTTAAACAAAATAAATTTCTAAAAATGAGAAGGAACTTTAACAAGGACATAACGTTTTGTCCACATTTCTTTTACTACAATCAAGGTTTCACCATTTTTTTCAAAAAATAAGCCACTACCGTCTATCTCTTTAAAATCCCAGCCATTACTGCTAATAAATTTTTTTATATTTTCATCAACTTCTACCGCACCACTTTTGGGGTTTTTTGTAATATACCAAACTCGATTACTTTCCTTTGAAATTTCTACTAAATCTTGATCGGATTCATTTAGTTTTTGAATTGCTTCTTTAGGTGTTATGGAGTCAATAGGAAGATCTGGATACATCCAATTATTAACAATAAAAAAAGTTGTAACAACAACTGCAATGATAGCGGCGGCTATTAGCAATATTTTTTTCAATTAAACTCTCCCCTTTTAATTATTAGTCAAAAATGTATACACCTATGCTTAGATTAGTCAACGGCAGTGATCAACATGCCAGCGAGTGGTTCTCTCGCTGTGACAGTGGTTCAAAATGTCCGAGAAGCTTGTTCTCTCTTAGTGAAATATTCATATATAAAAGCGCAAACTTATTTGTTTGCGCTTTTATAAATTTTATAATCAATGTTTAATTTGATGCTTTATCCATCTCATAGCCATAAACTTTATAACCACTGTTATACCAATTGGCTAGAGTCGTTGTTTCTTTCTTATCAGATGTATGTTGTGTCAAATACTTTTGACTGCTAGCTGATCCAGTGTTCCTAGTGATAATAGCTGTATGTTCCATATCACCATCGCCTTGAAAGTCTGCATTAACAGCATCACCCGTTTGTAATGCGGAAGATGAACTTGTTACGCCAGCACGATTCTTCCAGTGAAGATAGAAGTTTTGAGCGCCCCCCCAACTATAAGATGGCACTACACCATAGCTCCAAGATGCTGAACTTGTATAAGAGCTACCATACTTTAGCCTCATACCGCCAGCGTATAGAGCTTGTGATACGAAATTAGTACAATCATTCCAGCATGATTCATTTGTAATACTACAACCGTTTTTATTTGCATAATAACCATAACTAGGATTCCTGCCAGTCCACCATTTATATGCATAATCTCTTGCAGCAATGTTATTATACCCATTTGAATATACAGTGCTAATTGATACCTCATTGGAAATAGGTGTCACGTTATTCTGAGTAGAAATATCATCCGATGAAAGTGGTAATAAGCTACCTAATTCAATATTCTCTTGTGACGATAATGTGTTTTTGCTATTTAATTTATTTTTATATTCTTTAAGCTTACCGTTTTTAGAGTGATTTTCATACAAATCTATAAACTTAACGAAGGATACTATTTTTTTCATATCCTCTTCATTAAACTCATCAAAACTACCACCTAATGATAAAACGAATTGCTGGTAAGTAGGATTATCTAGATCACTCTTAATGGAGAACTCGTTTGTTTGTATATATTCTTTAATTATTTTAATAGCTTCCTTATGTTCCACCATAGCAACTTTTTTTTCATTTGCCAAATCATTTGAACTCGTTTGGTAAAAACTAATATCTTCTGATTTATAGCTATTTTTCTCTTGAAGATTTACTTCCCCTGCAGCTAGAGTTGGGCTAGTCTGTAACGTTGTTGCAATCATTATAAAAGCCATTGCCGGTTACTAAAAACTTTTTTATACCTATTTCCCATCCATTTTTTATGATTAGTAAACAGAAAAAAGAATATTAAGAATAAATATAAAATTAAGATTTAATCAAACTATTCTTACTATCTATGTACTATTTTCAATATAAACAGCATTCAGATATTTGTCAATATAAACTAAATATTTGCAATGATTGTAAAATATTAATAAGGAATGACCCCTTTTATTTTAGAGAAAGTGGTCTCATTAGATTCTCTAAGACGAAGTTTTTCTTGTCAAAAAGAGGAGACGCATCACATTGATTAGTAGCGAAAGAAATAATTGAATTGTTAAATAATCAAGAAAATATATCAAGAGTAGAACGAAAAAAATGACCATCATTTTACTATGATGATCATTCCCCTAAATTTGCAACTAGCGCTATCGCAGTTAGTTGAGGAATTATATATTATTTATTAAGAAATTGTTCCCACTCACCTAAAGAAAGTTTTTCGTTATTATCTTGTAAGTGTCTAGGGACATGAACAAAACACATAAATTCCAAGCTATTACCGTCCGGATCTTCAAAATACACTGAAGCATTACTCTGATAAGGTCTTACAAACGGTTCAACACTAGTTCTGTTTCCAAAAGAGGTAGGCTGAATCCCTTTCTCTTCTAACCACCTCAATGCATTTTTCATTTTCTCAAAGGGTATTTTAAACGCCACGTGCCTTAATGCAGGATGGTAAGGTATTTTGTACTCTTCACCCTCCCATAGCCCTAACCAACTTTTCTCTTTTTCAATCCAAAAGAACGCACAGCCATCATTCTACATAGAACGCCACATGTCTAATAGATGGATGATATTCTACATCCACTTTGTTACTCTCCCATAGACCTAACCAACGTTTCCCTTTCTCCGTCCAAAAGAAAGTCATGTTGTCTCCTTTGTAAGCAAGTTTTAATCCTAAATTTTCATAAAATTTAATAGAACGTTCTATGTCTCTAACTGGTAAATGTGCCTCGTATAATCCTTTAATCATAAGATGTTCACCTCCCTAAAAAAATAACCACCTGATACCATTTATAGAATCATGTTCCCTGTTAGATTATTTCTACGTAGGATTGTAGATTCCTTATTTCCCCACTTTATTTAGACGGTAACGAAAAAAGTCTTATAAATTTAATGTAACAAAAATGATAGTAAGTTACTTTCAGTTTGTTGATTTTACTGCACTTCTACAAATCTCATGATACGCTGAGGAAATGAAGAAACTATGTTACATTCGATTCGTTGATTTTAAAGGGGTTCATCACGGCTATGGTTACTAAGAAACAGAAGACTGACGAAATTAAGGACGTGCAGCCGATTCGTTCCCTCGACCAAATTGAGGATATGGAATGGAGCTTAAAACGGCATTGTTCCGAACGAGATTACATCATGTTTTTAGTAGGGATTAATACAGGGTTACGTGTGGGGGATCTACTGAATTTAACGATCCGTGATGTTAAAGGGAAAAAGAAAATGGCCGTGAAAGAAGGCAAAACGAAGAAAACGAGAACCATCCATCTTGAACAGATCTACCAGGTGCTTAATGAGTACATAAAGACACTGGAAGGCACGGACTGGCTTTTTCCTTCTCGTAAAGGAGATAAGTCTATCAGTAGGATACAAGCGTACAGATAGCTGAATAAAGCTTCTCAGATGGTCGATATGCCGGATGGAATCGGCACACATACCATGCGGAAAACCTTCGGATACTGGCACTATAAACAGTTTAAAGACGTGGCTGAACTGCAAATGATTCTTAATCATTCGCATCCTCGAATCACGTTGGATTATATCGGGATTACCGAGGAGCAAATCGAACAAAATATGAAAAATTTTTCATTAGGGGTTGGGAAATTGCCCCCCGTAAGTAGAAAGCTTTAGGCAGGGATCCATCCTAGCCTTTTTCTTTTGTCTATAGATCCCCTTTCAGCAAATGTATGAAGGGATTTCATAAGGCTATATCGAAAAAGTACTGAAATAATAGCTTAGGCTGTTAACTAGTTCGAAAAGAAAGAGAGTTGATGATCTAATGAAAATTAGAGAAATTTTAGAATTAACTCAAAAAGAACAGTTATCACTAATTGCTAAAGAGCGTTTAACGTTTGGAGAAAAGAAAGCGAAGGCAGCATTAAAGGAGGCAGGCTGTACGTTTACTAGTGGAAAGCGCGGATGGTTTCTTGATGAAGGTACTGATAATAGCGTTTTAGAACAGTCTATTTACGACTATTCATCACCAAGCAAAAGAAAAGTTAAGGCTGTTAGTACCGGTATTGAAACTGGTTTGGATACCGGCACTGATACTGGTATTGAAACTGGTTTTAGTACTGGTACTGAAACCAGTAAGGTTACTGGTACTACTACCAGTAAAGAAACCCGTAACAGTACGGACCTATTAGATCGTTTGTTTACTGATTTGCAAGCAACCAACGACAAAAAAGAAGTTAGTTTTTATTTAACTTCAGATGTTATTGAAGTGATCAATCGAACTAGGAAGGGGAACAGATCGGACTTAGTAAACGAGGCATTAAGAAAAGTTTTTAGGGAAAAGGGCTGGCTGTAAGATTTACAATATCCACCAAGTGGTTTTCAGAATATTTCCGAAACCTCTATTTTGTTGTTGTCATGCAAGATAGATAACTTAATTAATACGAACGGACAAATAAAAAAGCCATTCCTTAATGTTAAAGGGACCAACCTTTAACGGAATGACTTCTTATTAACTCAGTGTTTGCACCACTGGTTAATTGATACACCTATTATATAACCTTACGTACATAAATTTCAACTAGAAAATGTAGGGTGAATTAAAAGGCGGCTATCTCTTTAACTTGGTAAGCACACAGGTAACCTGTACATTTTCGGCTTTGTTTTTTCCCCTTGTTTATCCCAATTAGAAGAACCTTTCTTTTTACGAGAAAGTTTGCGTTGTTCTTTTGTTAATTTCTCAAGCATTTGTCGATAAAACTTAGTGTAATTGGCTTTCTCATCCTCACTATCAACAAACAACCCATCCATCGCAAATTTGATATGACCATCCAACAACTCAATATTTCAGTTTACGACATTCGTTGTATAGCTTTGTTTATGTCGTTTACTTTTGAATTTCGGAAACTTAGAATTCCCTTTAAAAAAGGCTTTATAAGCCTTATCTAAGTTTTGTTGAGTATTCGCCAACGCTAACGAATCAACTTCTTTTAGCCACTCAAACTCCTTGTTGTATTTAGCAGGAGTGGGGTGTTTCACTTTTTTTAGTGCTTCCACCCGAGGGTATTGCTTGCTTGGAGTATTGAGAAAGGTTCAAGGCACCGTTGTTGTTAAGGTATCACATTAATAAAGACAAAAGTAATCTGTGAGGTAAATCACTATTTACAAGATTTCACTCTTAAACTCAATATTTTATTAGTTAGAGACAGTCGAACAAGTACGTAATGATATACAAAAATTTGTCACACGTTTGTGACAATTATTACTATAGACTAGGTGTTTTAAGTGACTTGCATCACTTCTCCCCTATTCAATGAAGGGTAGACTAAAGGTGTAAAAGTAAAAATTATATGGAGGCGAAGGAAATGGCAGAAGTATTTCATGAACAATCAAATGTAGGTGATATTGTTGCAAAGTTTCCCAAAGCAGGTGATTATTTCAAATCAATCCGAATTGATTTTTGTTGTGGAGGAAATCGGCCATTAATAGAAGCGCTTAATGAACGTGAATTAGAGGCAAGTGTTGTTATCTCTGATTTAAATACATTATATTCGAATGCTCTTAAGCGTAATGAGCTTGGGGTTGTTTGGGATCAAGCATCCTTCGAAGACATCATTGAGCTCATTATTCAAAAACATCATCTGTTTTTACAAGAAGAGCTACCTTCACTTAGTCCATATGTAACAAAGGTATTAAGAGTTCATGGGCACCATCAGCCTCATTTAGCTGAGGTACACAAATTATTCCACCAATTAAAAACTGAGTTAGAGCAACATACCATTAAAGAAGAGACAGAAGTCTTCCCTACTATCCTTCAAGCTGAGCAAGATAATATTCTTGAAGCTACGGAGATATTAACTAATAAAATAATGGAATTAGAAGCAGAGCATGATGCAGCAGGTGACATTATGAAAAGATTAAGAGTTATAACTAACGACTTCACTCCTCCTGAAGGAGCTTGTGGCACCTATCAGTTAGTGTATCGTAGGTTAGAGTCTATTGAGGACGACTTGTTCAAACACGTTCATATTGAAAATAATGTCTTGTTCCCAAAAGCAAGAGAGCGTTGGATTAGTAAAGTAAGATTGAAGACTAGCTCAGAATAGGTAATGGTTTCGGTTGATGCACACAGAGTGGATAAACGACTAAACCATTCACCTTTGATCTTTCTTCGTTTAAATCGATAACAAAAATCATTCAAATAAGATTGAAGATGCTTTGAGTCAAGGTCATGGAAGGTTCCACCAACAAACGCTTTTGCATTTGAAATAACTGTATGCAGCCAATGTAAGTGGTCTGGACTTTCTTTGGCATTATAAACTTGATATTCGCGTTTAAAGCCAGCTCCAGCAAGCGATCGTTACGAATAATGATACGCATCACTACTAATGGCAAGATTTTTCGCTCGAGAATTTTTTTTAGAACGTAATTAATTTCATATACTGGTGCTTACCCAATCGGAACATCCTCTCAAGAAACGTTTGTTTTACCATTATGACCGAACATTCTTTCTTTATATAAGTCATTCTGAGGTATAGGGATACCCATTTTTCTGATTAAAGTTAATCTCTAAATCTATTCATTGAAATTTCCTAGGATTAAGAATAAGCTTTGTAATTTTTATTCAGCTGTTCTATTTTCAATGTACTTGTACAATGCGGGTAATTACGGCAACCGTAAAAGCTTCCATATCCCCTTTTCTTTTTTGCATGTAACCCTTATAACTTGTACAGATTACACGGTAAAGGGTTTTGCTAGACAAATGTTTAATAAGTAATTAAACATTTACTTGTAAGGTGAATGACAATTATATGCCTTATAAAAAATAGAGGAGGAATGAACATGATTCAACGAAATATTAATCGTGTAGTTGTTATTGGAGCAGGATCTGTTGGAAGTAGTTATGCATTTGCGTTACTTAATCAGTCGTTAACAGAGGAATTAGTCCTTATTGATCAAAATGAAAATAAAGCAATAGGCGATGCAATGGATTTAAACCATGGTAAAGTATTTGCACCAAACCCTACAAAAACATGGTATGGAAATTATGATGATTGCAAAGACGCTTCAATCGTCTGTATATGTGCCGGAGCAAATCAAAAACCAGGTGAGACGCGTTTGGACCTCGTCGAAAAAAACCTAAAGATTTTTAAGTCAATTGTTGATCAAGTTATGACTAGTGGATTCAATGGTATTTTTCTTATCGCGACTAATCCTGTAGATATTTTATCATATGGAACATGGAAATATAGCGGTCTCCCTAAAGAACAAGTAATAGGTAGTGGAACGATTCTTGATTCAGGTCGTTTTCGCTTTTTGCTTGGTGAGTATTTTAATGTTGCGCCAGCTAACGTTCATGCACATATTATTGGAGAACACGGCGATACAGAGCTGCCGGTTTATAGTCAAGCTGACATAGGAGGCGTTTCTGTCAATACATTAATTGAACGAAATTCACATTACCATATGAAGGATTTGGATGACTTGTTTGTTAACGTTCGTGATGCCGCTTATCAAATTATCGAGAAAAAAGGAGCTACTTATTACGGAATTGCGATGGGTTTAGCTCGAATTACAAAAGCTATCCTGACAAATGAAAATAGTATCTTAACAGTGAGCACCTATCTAGATGGACAGTACGATGAAGAAAATGTTTATATTGGTGTTCCTGCCATTATCAATCGAAATGGAGTCAGAGAAATTGTTGAATTAACGCTTAATGAAAAAGAAATGCAACAATTTAAACATAGTGCAAAGGTTTTAAAAGATGTTTTAGCTCCTCATTTTACTAAATGAATGTAATAATATTGAATTTTGAATGGAGACGTTAGTATGTGGTTACAGCAATATGATCCTTTTGGCAATGAATTAATAAGTGCTATGGTGGCCTTTCTTCCGATTGTGTTTTTCTTTTTAGCTTTAACCTTGTTTAAAATGAAAGGAATTCTTGCTGCTCTTCTTACACTAGGAATTAGTTTTATTGTCTCCATTGTGTTCTTTGATATGCCGATCGCTAAAGCGTTATCTGCCGCATTTTTAGGAATATCAAATGGGTTCTGGCCGATAGGATATATCGTATTGATGGCTGTTTGGCTTTACAAAGTCGCCGTGAAAACGGGTAAATTCACCGTTATACGCGCAAGTATTGCGCGTATATCTTCAGATCAACGTCTACAGTTATTACTAATTGGTTTTTGCTTTAATGCTTTCTTAGAGGGGGCTGCAGGATTCGGTGTTCCAATTGCCATTTGTGCTGCACTGCTTGCAGAGCTAGGTTTTCGGCCGCTAAAAGCCGCGGCATTATGTTTAATTGCAAATGCCGCATCCGGAGCATTTGGTGCGATTGGGATACCTGTTATCGTAGGAGCACAGATGGGCAATATAGAAGCAATTGATCTTTCTAGAACACTTGCATATACTTTGCCGATGATTTCGTTCATTATCCCATTTTTATTAATTTTTATTCTTGATGGATTTAAAGGCATCAAGGAAACATTCCCAGCATTACTCCTTGTGAGTGGAATATTTACGGGCGTGCAGTTATTTACAATGATCTTCTTAGGACCAGAACTTGCTAATATCTTAGCGGCTTTAGCTAGTATGGGTGCACTTGCTTTGCTCTTACAAAAATGGCAACCTAAACAGATCTACCGAGAAAATAATACAACTGAAGTAGTAGAAGTGAAAAAATATAGCATGAAGGAAATTGTGAAAGCATGGTCACCATTTTATATTTTAACGGGTATGGTGACTGTATGGAGTTTCCCGGCATTTAAAGCATTGTTTCTTGAAGGTGGTATTCTCTTCAATACGATTGTTTTAGTAAAAGCGCCATTTTTACACCAACAAGTGATAAAAACGCCTCCTATTGCACCAACAGAAACTGCTCTTGATGTTATTTTAAAATTAGATTTTATTTCAGCAACGGGGACAGCTATTTTACTTGCTGTTATGTTAACAGGCATGTTTAGTTCAACCATTACATTTAAAGAAGGACTAGCATCGCTTAAAGAAACATCAAAAGAGTTATGGATTCCCATTATGACCATTAGTTTTGTCATGGGGTTTGCGAGTGTCGCTAATCTTGCAGGTTTAAGTTCTTCTATTGGTCTGGCATTATCAAAAACAGGCGATTTATTTCCTCTGTTCAGTCCGGTTCTCGGTTGGATCGGTGTATTTATCACTGGCTCAGTGGTAAGCAATAATGCTTTATTTGGTCATTTACAGGTTGTTACCGGGACGCAAATAGGGACCAATTCAACCTTACTTCTTGCTGCTAATACAGCTGGAGGAGTGATGGCAAAATTAATTTCGCCACAATCGATAGCGATAGCGACAGCTGCCGTAAAGGCGACAGGTCAAGAATCCGCATTATTTAAGATGACGTTAAAATACAGTCTTGCTTTGTTAGTAATCATCTGTATTTGGACATTCGTTCTATCCATAACCTTGAGTTAGATCAAAACCCTATAACCACCTCAACATCAGTTTCTAGATAATGATAAGGGACTGATTTTTTTGTGGAGATTATTTGCGATTAGCTAGCTGCGTTATGATAAATAGACGTTGTACAACGAAGCTGTTGATCAATTGATCGTCCCTTAGTGGTGTTATACGCTCCTCATCTATGTGAAAACAAATCAAAGCAACATATCCTAGCTAATAAAACCAATGAATAAAAAGTGAAAGCGTATTACATAAAAAATGACGATAAGGATTAGACAGGAGATACCCTATGAACGAAAATGAGTATGATCGCATGCTGAGAATTAACCCAACAAGCCTACAGGTTTTGAGTAGCTCTGTCCAACAAAATTGATACGAGGCAACCTCATATGAAGCACATGAAGCGTTAAGCGAAATGTATACGTTCGATCGTAAGGATGAGTTGACGATTATGGCTGTGGGAAAGGAAGAGTATAAAGTAATTCATTTTTTCTTCCTCATTTCTATTTTTAAATACAGTCACCTCAACCCTTCTAACGGCAAAAATAGTTCTAATTGTCTCTCACTTTTAAAGCAGCTTGATAACGGTCCTTCACATCCAGCTTGTGATATATACTTGAGATATAGTTCTTGACCGTTCCTTCGGATAAAAACAATTTTTCCGAAATATGTTTGTTACTTAGTCCTATCGCCAGACACTCCAGAATTTGCTCCTCACGCTCAGTTAATCCGTATTTATACTTCATTCCATTATTGCTTATCTCCTTAGAGGTATGAGCATCTGCTTGCTTAAGTAAAATCTTCACCATATCTTGTGATAAGAGACTTCCATCATTTTGGACATGCTTGATCCCTGATATTAATTCTTTGGGATGAATTGCTTTTAATAAGTAACCTTCCGCGCCTAGATTTAAAGCTTCAATAACATGCTCTACCTCTTGGAACGTTGTTAGAATAATAATTTTCACATTAGGCCATTCTTGTTTAATGACTCTAGTTGCTTCAATACCATTTAATAGTGGCATTTGTATGTCCATTAATACTATGGTCGGTTGAAGTTTTTCAACAAGTTCAATTGCTCTCTGACCATTCTCAGCTAGACCGACCACCTCTATGTCTTCATCTGTATTGATTATAAAAGCTAAACTTTCTCTAATCAGTTCTTGATCATCTACCAGTAGCAGCTTAATTTTCTTCATGCCTTTCCTCCTACCGGAACTGTACAGACGATTGTAATACCTTCCTCTACCTCATCATTCTCAATCTGCAACGTACCATTTCGTTCTTCCAATCGGTTTTTCATTGAAATTAATCCAAAACCATATTTCCCCGCATCCATTCTTCTTCCATTATTATAAACTTTTAGTTCGATGTATTCTTCCGTAAACCGAATACTCACGGATATACTTCTTGCTTCTCCGTGCCGCTTGGCATTCGTCATACATTCTTGCAAGCATCGGACAAATGTTAACTTTATATGAGATGCCAACTCAGGTTCTTTACCTTCTATATTAAAATTTATATCCGTACTGGTATGTTCCCCGAATTCTTTGGTCAATTGTTCAAGCTGAATGGATAAGGGAAGGTCATCCTCTGCGGGAGCTATCTGATGAATCGTTCTTCTCACCTCAGTTAATCCCTCTCTTGATATATCGGCAAGTTTATTTACCTTCTCTGCGGCCAGCTTGGGGTGAGTTTCAATCATGTATGAAATAGCATCCAACCCAACGGTGACCGAGGTGAAATGATGACCGATGGAATCATGAAGATCCCTTGCCATACGATTGCGCTCCTCTACTAGAGCCAGCTTTTCTACTTTTGCTGCATATTGCTCCAAAGTCTTGTTTTGTTGCGTAATGAGTTCATTTTGCTTCATGTTTTCGGTCAGGAGATTTTTGTACCGCTTTTGCGATTTTGTAATGAGGTTAAAGCCAAGACCAATTCCAAAAAACAGAAGGATGTCAGTGTACTGTAAGAAAAAATTAAATAGATTATCTATTGTCCAATACCGGCTTGCTGGTATAAGTATAACAAACAGTGGAATCGTCCAAGGCGCAGTACTTTTGGTCATTAAGTATCCGATCATGAGAACAGGCATGAGAATAATTGAAGTGTTCAGATGAATGCCGAGAATTATATGGATATACACTGAAAATCCACCTGTAACCATTAGCTCTGCAATCGCATACCCAGTTGGATGAATATACCCGGGACGCCAAAATATGAAAGGAATGATTAAACCCAGTAGAACAAAAAAAACGAATTCAAGATAGGAAAGTCCGCCTAAATTCTCGGGATTAACATAATAGTACATCAACCCTGTTCCATACCAACTGCATCTGAAGGTAAATATCAACCAATCCATCCACATCCATTGATGGGTTTTCACTCGCACCACTACCATTCCTTTTTATCTCTTTTTATATTATTAAACGAAAGTCATTTAGTACATATAGAAAATCATAAATGTTATGAAGATCTTCACTACGGTCATATGACTTTTTCTCTGTATGATAAAATTAAGAGTTAAAACAAAAGGAGACGATGTAATATGAAGAAAATTTGGAACGCTTCTGCAAGAATTATAACAGCTATTGTAATAACAAACCTACTGATCATAGCTATGGTTGGAATATTAATAGGCCTAGGACGCTTTGATGACTTACAAACTGATTTTATTTTTATGCATGTTATGTACACCGTTGTAGGTGTAATCAATACCCTTTTGATATTTCTCTTGTTTTATAAAGTGGATCATCAGAACCCTTGGTTCATGGGTTTTCATTTAAGAAAAAAAGATACTTTGTTTTCTATCGTGGCTCTCATCCTATCATTTTCAACGGTTTTGATATTTATATGGTTTCTTGACTATATGGAAGTAGTAATCGCACAATACCATTTTGAAAAAATTTTTACTGGAGGTTTTTATAAATTATTAGGAATATCCTGTATTGGATGGTTCTTTGCGGCTCTTAAAGAAGAAGTATTAGCTCGTGGTTACTTTATGGCAAACTTGAGTCGATTAAGTATACCTAATGCCATTTTCATCTCAGCTCTTCTATTTATGGCTTTGCACTTTGTCATGGGAGACTTGGATCCCTATAAAGCAGCGAGCTGGTTTACGGGTGGGATTGTATATGCTTATATCTACGTTAAAAGTGGTTCACTAACGGTTTCTACAATCGTTCACGCAGCCCATAATCTTGTTAATGATCTCGTCATTCATGGCTCACAAGGAGCATTGGTCCTATTAAACACCACAGTCACAACAGCAGATAAATTAATATACGAGCTTGTTCTAGGAACCTTATTGCTCCTTCTTACTTATTTGTTTTATGGTAAAAATGGTGTGTTCACACCTTCGCAAAATTTAAAGCTCCTTACTGAAGGAGGTCAATAAAATGAGAAGCCTTGGACACGGATTGACATTAATAGGTGTTATTTTATTATCGGGTATTGGTTTTATTTACTACGTCGAAGGCTCAGATGCTTTTTCTACAAAAATAGTCAAAATCCATGAAGATCAATACATCTCTGGAAAAGAAATTAAACATATTCTTATTAATTCCCGTTCTACTGACGTCAAAATCATTCCGCATTCACAAGAAGACATATGGATTGAACTAACTGGCGAAGTCAGCGAAAAGATGAAGGAATCTTTCACATTAACAGTTGAAGAACATAATGGAGGGTTACAAGTAGACTTGGACCGAAAAAGCCATCCCTCTTTTACCGTCTTTGCCATTAACAAAGGGACTAAACTAGTCGTCCATATCCCTGCTAAAACGTATGGAGATATTAAAGTTGAATCTACCTCAGGTGATATTATTTCGGCAAATTTAGTTTCTAATCATATTACAATCCATTCCAAATCAGGTGATATCAAAGAGGATACCCTTAACGGTTTAGCCCCACCCATCTGTCCCCGGAACGGATGAATCTATTTGTCAAAACGGTCAATCCGAATGCGATTGAGCTTGGAATCTATTATCTAACCTTCGGAGAATATTATGGCATCAGAGGCGACGTTGCCTTTATCCAAGCATTACACGAAACAGACTATTTTCGGTTTACCAGAATAGGAGCTACATGACCAGATAATCCGGGTGCACACTTTGCTACACCAGAAGAAGGGGTACTTGCCCATCTTCTGCATTTGTACGCTTATGCTTCTACTAAAACCATTACCAAATCAATCCCAAACGGTCGATCCACGCTTTCATTTAGTAAAAAGAGGACCTGCCAACATGGACCTCATTAAACGGAAAATGGACAGTTCCAGGCACCAATTACTGACAAACCATTTTGAGTTTATATGAAAGAATGATTAATTCATCGGTTCAAGACCTTGGCAAGGTCCTGAAAGAACTCCAAGCTTAACAAGATTCTTTGTTTCTGTTTGTAATAAAAATTTAAGACAGTTAATAGACAATGAGCTCGGTTCCGAACCGAGCTCATTGTCTTGTTGATATAAAATTGTACTATTTTCCGGCAAATACCAAGGCTTGACAGGCACCGCCTTCTACTCCAAAAGTTGTAGAGAAAGTTCAAGCTTTTTTCCGAGGGAGGAACTTACAGAATCCTTTAAGCTTAATACATCAAGTCATACACGCTTAAAGGGGAGATTGAAATGATGAATAACAAAGTTGTCATGATCACAGGTGCAGCAAAGGGGTTAGGGCGGGCGTTGACATTGGCTTTTGCTAAGGAAGGAGCAAGGTTAGCCATCTGTTCCAGGTCATCAAAGGGATTGCTTGCGGTAAAAGCCCAAGCAGAAGCATTAGGGGCTGAGGTACTTGCCGTCACAGCTGATATCTCGATACCTAGGGATGTAGAACGGTTTGTTGCCGTGTCGGAAGAGGCTTTCGGGCAAACGGATGTCCTCATTAATAATGCTTCCATTCTAGGGCCAAGTCCAATGCCCTTGTTGCTCGATTATCCTGAAGAGGATTTTGCCGAAGTGTTAAGAGAAAATGCGATTTCGCCGTTTTTGGTAACACGGCGAGTGATTCCGGGGATGCTCCAGCGGAATCAAGGCTCGATCATTAATGTCACTTCGGAAGCGGGCCATGTTGGCTATGCAGGCTGGGGAGCATACGGTATTTCGAAGTTTGCCGTTGACGGTCTCACCCAGACCTGGGCAAATGAAATAACTTCCACAAACGTTCGGGTAAACATGGTCGACCCGAGGGAAATGGATACGGAAATGCACCGATTAGCCGTTCCTGATTGTGATTATCCATTAGCTAAACCGGAAGAAATAGTCGGCGTTTTCTTGTATTTGGCATCGGAAAAATCAATAGGCATGAACGGGCAGCGCTTTGAAGCCCAAGAATTTTCAGAGGAGGCCTTATGATGGAAGCAACTGCGTTTGATTTCTACCTGCCTTCTGAATTAAATGCCTCTCATCCGCCTGAAAGAAGGGGAATAAGAAGGGATCATGTAAAGATGATGGTCCTTGATAGAAAAACAGGAAATGTCCGGCATGACCAATTCTTCCAACTGTTTGATTATCTTAAGCCGGGCGATTTGATTGTGTTGAACAACAGCCGCACCTTACCTGCTATTCTCCATGCCAAGTTGCTTAGGGCAACAACAGTACTAGAAGAAAAAGTAGAGATACGGCTAGCAAGGCGGCGTGACGAAGACTGGATTGTCAACACTAAACTAGACAACTTTTTTAAGGTGTTCAAGTTTGTATTCAATCGGGCTTAGGTACCCAAGTGTTCCATGGATTCTAATGTTGTTAAACCAATGAACATAGTCTTGAAATTCTAAGGTTAACTCTTCTAAACTACTAAAATGTTGACCTTTAATAAACTCAGTCTTAATAATCTTAAATGTGGCTTCGGCTACAGCATTGTCGTAAGGACAACCCTTCATACTCAGGGAACGTTGAATTTCAAATGTGTCTAATGCTTCCTCTATTAACTTATTATCAAACTCTTTTCCACGGTCCGTATGGAAGACTTTTATCTTGCGAAGATCTCTCTGAATTGATGCGAATGCACGATAAACCAACGCGGCATCCTTATTGGGACCCGTGCTATAACCAATGATTTCTCGGTTATAGAGGTCAACAAATACACATACATAATGCCATTCTCCATTGACTCTTATGTATGTTAAATCACTGACCACAACGGTCAGTTCTTCTTCCTGGTCAAACTCACGGTTCAATTCATTCTTCTGATTGGATTCGTTACACGTCTTGGAATGTGGCTTAAACTGTGCGATCGTGTAACTTGAGACTAGACCTTGTTCATTCATAATTCGACCAATACGTCTCCTTTCCACCTTGATTTTACGAGTACCATAGTTTTGTCGACTCTGATGAAAGATCGTAATGATGAGAGAAGTTATATCATCTTCAGAAGCCCTTTCTGATGCTTCATAATAGTAAGTGCTTCTTGGGAGCTGTAGGACTTTGCACATTGCTGATACCCTAGTATTTGTGTAGGTTATTCTTAATCACATTTACTTTCGTCCTAGTATCAGCGCGGCTTGCTTTAAAATATCATTCTCCATAAGCAACTGCTTATTTTCCTTTTTAAGCTTAGTTAGTTCTTTCTGTTCTGGTGTCTGATTGTCCCATTCTTTAAATGATCCAGAAGTCTGACTTTGGTTCAACCACTTATCAAGTGAAGAAGGTGTCAGGTCATACTCACGGATTAAATCCTGACGTGACTTTCCGTTAAGATGCAGCTGGACGATTTGATGTTTTAGCCTGTTTTCTCATTTTATACCTCATTGTAAACAACCTTTTTAAAATATGAAGTTGTCTTCATACCCGATTCTAATTAAGGGACATTAAAAAGTGCCTAAAAATTATTAGGCACTTTTGCTTTGACATATAAATCCTAATCAAAAAAACCTCATTTGCTTATGGTACGGTTCAGCGTAACTGGTTTAAGTGAGGTTTTATTTTTATAAACTTTAAAAAAGCGTATAATAAAGTAAAGGAGGTGAAAGCATGCTTACCGAAGAAATGAAGAAACAAATGGTTGAAGTGCTTCAAAAGAAAACGAACCCTGATTTCGTAATTTTATTTGGCTCGTTTGCAAAAGGATCTCCACGTGTTGAAAGTGATGTGGATCTTGCTTATTTCAGTGAGAAGCAGCTTTCATCTTATCACCGCTTTAACTTGGCAAATGATTTAGCACTTATTTGCGAACGAGAAGTGGATCTTGTAGACATACGCGAAATTAATACAATATTTTCCATGCAGATTTTTGAGAATGGTATACCTATTTATATACAAAATGAAAATGAATACACACGTCAAAAAATAAAAGCGTATCGTATGTATGCTGAACTAAATGAACGACGAGCGATCATTATTGAAGGTATTAAAAATAGAGGAAGTGTGTTTGGCGATGAATGACGTCATTTTGAGTAAAGTTACAACAATTGAGCGTTGCGTGAAAAGAATTCATGAAGTTTACAAAGACAATCCAGAAAACTTATTAGACTTCACGAAGCAAGATAGTATTATATTAAACATTCAACGCGCCTGTGAAGCAAGCATCGATATTGCTATGCACATTGTAAGTGAGAAAAAAATAGGCGTACCTAAAGCAAGTCGTGAGGCATTTAAATTACTTCAGGAATCCGGGATTATTGATGCAGCACTTGCAAAAACTTTAATGAATATGGTTGGTTTTAGAAATATAGCTGTTCACGACTATCAAGTGCTTGAATTAGATATTTTGAAAGCAATTTTAAACAAGCATATCGATGATTTTAAAAAGTTTACGAAGACTATTTTAAAAATGGATCACTAGGTCCGTTTCGGGCACGTTAATTAACTTCAGCAACTAAACAGCTATTAAAAAGGAGCTGGCTTTTATACGTAAAAGTAGTGTTTTCTTACTCATTCTTACTATCACAATTTTTATTGCTATTTTTTTTCGGACTCTAGGTAATCAACATTCCATTTCATCTGGCGATATATACGCTCTTATTGAAGCAAGGGAAATGCAAATTGATTTAACAACACTAGCTGATTTTGAATGGGATAACGTCCATGTATTTGGACCTTATACAACGGGTCAAATGATTGAAGACTCGACCGGGATTAAATTTCTGTTTGGTGGAATTGATGTCATGGAAACTCAATTCTTATTGGTATTTGCAAAAGGAGAAAACCGAAAAAAACGATTTACCTTTCAAGACAATATGGTGATTATAAAGTCGTAGAAAATAAATTTTTAGTTATCGAGGAAAATTTTTTTTAATGATTAAATTTGAAACCACCTAAAATGTTGTAATATCAATGTTTTAGGTGGTTCAATTTTTAAACCTCATTTACTTATGATACGGTTCACCGTAATGTATCTAAATGAGGTTTTTTCACTAAAATCTAAAAAGCCTAACTCTCGTTAATTAGGTGCTAGGCTTTTTAGGTTTCGGCGTTATTAGGCGTTTCTGAATTTTCCTCCAATGATTTTTAACTTGGTATGCCATAAGGTTGTTCGTTGCAGAGTCTTTATCAAATACTTCTTGAGCCCTTTCGGCATAAGTTAAGAAGTTACCATAGCCTCCCTTGCCATTTCCAAGGTGAGTATATTTAGTATATAAGCTTTTTCTATACTTTTTCACACCCGATTCTTCTGATTTCCAATTACATAATCGAACCTTTTTATATGCCCTGCAGTAGAATTTGAATAAACTCTTTTCTCGTAATTTCACATTGTGTCCATCAAACGCAAATCCTAGGTAATCTAAAATACTTGGCTCAAAATTCTCGTCATATATTCTATCCTGATTATAGATAAACCTCTTTGTTTTTTCCTTTTGAATGATTAACCTTGGAGTTTGCCTTTTCACTTGCTCAATTACATCTAGATGTTGACTATAATTGTAACTGGTTGCTTCCCCCTCAAAAGGTATAACAATGATTAAATCATCGCAATATCTTCTGTAAAGACCCCCACAGGATTCTACATAATTATTTATTTCCTCATCAAAGTCTAAAAGATATATATTGGAACAAACTGAACTCAATCCCGCACCCTGAGGTATTCCATAATTATTTTTATTGTACTCTACGTTTTGATTATTTGCTTTTCTAAACCTTCTAAAATCCTTCTCATCTAAAAGTCTGGACAGCTTTTTTCTCTTATCCCTATTTTTGTATTTCTTCTTTAATAATTCGTCGATTTTTGTCTTATCAACCCAACTATATTTAGTAATACTCTTAAAAACAGCATAATAATCTTCCGGCAAAATTTCTTTTTCTAAGACTGTTTGTAACTGATTTTTAAGATACTTGTGGTCAAGTTCGTCAAAAAAGGATTTGAAATCCGCTACGTATATGAACGCCTGATTATTTCTTTTAATGTAATCTATTACTTCTTTCGCAAAATGGATATTGCATTTTCCATCATTCTTTTTCCTATAAGCAGTTGCAACAGAATCTATTCCACGTTTAACAGCTACTTTATTGTACATATCATTTAGCAAGTCACCGTAATATTTATAAATAAAGCTATCAATATGAGATGCATAAAAGATTTTTCTTTCTTTCGGTTCTGGTTTTTCTTTCCCTTTCATCTCATTATTATATTTATGTATCTTTATACTAAAATGAATAAACGGATAAAATCCATGCTTTTTTACCCAGCATGGATTTGTGACTCTATCAACAGCATTTTTAATAGAAACTATATTATCAATATGCTTATAATTCTTAGTGTGATATTTATCAAAATTAATATTAGCAGAGCTGGAAAGGGGATGTAATTTTAGCCTATTACTCTGATTCATAGTCAGTCACCCTTTCAGCTTACCGTGGTCTCAATTAAATCCTATAAATAGACTTCAAAAGGACCGTTTACATTGCATGTGATTTCGCACAGACAACAAGGCTAAATAATCTTACTAATCCTATATACTATTGAGTATACAGTAGAATGGTTGACTACAAATGGAGGTGTTAATTCCGATATGCAGTGCAGTTGCCTTACGTTATCCTTTGTTATTGCCTGCTGGTTCGTGATAGCAGCAAGAAATGTCGTTTGGATAAAGCTTGACAACCGTTCACCAGTCTCCCTCGTAACTTTTTTACGAGGCACTATTATTATATCACAAATGGATTCTATTACCAGGAGTTTTACTGAATTATCAAACGTTTAAATCTATTATGATATCTTGTAGCAAAGCTGTACATCTTCAGTACTATGTACTCCGATTCTTAAAACCATGGGATTTTTCAGGTTAACTTCGTCCTGAAATTCCAACTCTAAAGGATTGCTTAGAAGTTTATTCAATTCCCCCTTTTCTTCCAATAGTATCATAGCTTGATGGGGTTCTAGTACAAATTCATCCACCTGATCACCATCTTTTAAAATGAGTTGCGAGATACACTCCCACATGTGTAAAGTGAAAAAACAAACTATAAAGAAGATTCGTATGTGTTTTTAAAAAAACCTCATTTACTTATGGTACGGTTCACCCCGATTTATCCGATAAGCCCGATAAATCTGCTCTACGAGTATAAGCTTCATCAACTGATGTGGAAATGTCATCTTCGAGAAGGATAGTTTTTCATCCGCCCGCTTCATCACCTCATCACTCAATCCCAATGATCCACCAATCACAAAAGCCACTTTACTCTTTCCGTAGGTGGCAAGCTTGTCTAGATCTTCGGCAAGTTGTTCGGAGGATTTCATTTTTCCTTCAATAGCTAATGCAATCACATAGGTATCCTGAGATATCTTTTGTAAAATCCGCTCTCCTTCTTTCTGCTTAACCTGCACCATCTCGGCCTCACTTAAATTCTCTGGGGCTTTCTCATCTGCTAGCTCAATGATCTCGACCTTTGCATAGGCAGACAATCGCTTTATGTATTCGTCAATTCCTTGTTTTAAATACTTTTCTTTCAGTTTTCCAAGTGTAATAATTGAGATATTCACATTTACCTCCGCTTAATATACAGTTTACAAACAAACTTATCCACAGAACTTATCCACATATACACAATTTTCATCCGCATATTGTGTCAGAATATGTGTTCGACACAATATATATTGCCTTTTCCTTACAATATCCACAGGTTGTTGATAACTTCTCTGTTTCTGTTAGTAACTTTATTTCAGGTGCAATTTCATACTCATCGACAATGGTATCTATTGCTATATCCACATGTTCTGCACAGGCATTAATCATACCGTAAACCTCACTTTGTATAGTTTTTTTTATTATACCTTATCCACATTGCATTTATCATTTTGCTCGTAAACTTAATTGTGAATAATATTTTTCTCTCCTTCAAGAGAATACAAAAAAACAGGCTAGCATTCAGCCTGTTTATAACTTAACCTAATATGAATCTTCCACAAGTTTCATGCTGGTTGTAAACTTTTCACCTTGACGATATGCCGTCACTTCCATCATGTCACCAATGTTCTTGTTATTGTATAGATGCTTTCGCAAATTTAATGCATCTTTAATTTCTACACCATCTAAAGCAACGATTACATCGTATACCTCTAACCCGGCTGTAGCTGATGGAGATAAAGGTGCAACTTCTTCAATAAATACACCTGCTATGATATCTTTTGGAAGCTTCAAGGTTTGCTCCCAGTGATAACTAGAGATATCTGACAAGTTTCGAAGCCCCACTCCCATATATGGTCGTTTTACTTCACCGTATTTTTCTATGTCATCAATAATGGGTCTAACGATAGTGACTGGGATTGAAAGACCAATCCCCTCGACGGCTTGCTGGGCAATCTTCATCGAGTTAATACCGATGACTTGCCCTTCGATATTCACAAGGGCACCGCCACTATTTCCTGGATTAATGGCTGCATCCGTCTGCATAACTTCGGCCTGCCAATCTACAATACCATCCTGATCAAAGTCTAACGGAATGGTACGCTCTGTCCCTGAGATGATACCTTGTGTGACTGAACCAGAAAATTGAAGACCAAGAGGGTTTCCGATTGCAATTACAGGTTCTCCAGGTCGAACATTATCAGAATTACCGAATTCAGCAATAACACCCACTGCTTTTTCATCAACAGCTAGGACAGCTAGGTCTGTAAAAATATCACTACCTAAAATTTCGGCTGGAACACGTGATCCATCATCTAAGCTAATCTCGACAGTTGTAGCTCCTTCAATAACATGATGATTTGTCACAATAAAGGCTTTCCCACCTTCTTTTTTATACACTACCCCTGATCCTGTTCCAGCTTCCCCGCTTGTTTCCTCCCAAAATCCAGAGGCTTGGATGTTAATCACTCCAACCACCGCGTCGGAAACTCGGTCTACGGCATCTGTTATTTGAGACACAACATTTACATTTATCGTCTGTCCTGGAGATGCATTCATGTCTTCGTTATTCGTAGTACCCGCTTCTTTACTTCCTGATGGCGTGTCAATCTGAAGCATATTGATCCGTTCTAATGCCGGTACAGCAAATACCATTAAAAGAGCACCTAAAATAGCTCCTACAAACCCTGCAATAAAGACTCCACTGCGTTTATTCTTTTTTCGAATATGCTGATAATCTTGATCATAATACCCCAAATGTTTCACCATACCTTTCACTGATGAACGTCCGAAAAGACCTATTTGTATACCTTTTTATAGTTTGTTTATAATGGCATATTATACTCTATAAGTATATTTTTTCTATCATAAAGGATTAGTGGCTTTTATACAGCAGTGATCGCTGTTGGGATTCGGGGATCTGTATCAAGCAGCTTGAACCGATGTCCGACACCTATATCCTTAGATTCTAACGTTTGCTGTACCGACATACGTGCAAGATCCTTCATATTGTTATCTTGGCTTAAATGGGCTAGATAAATACTAATCGTACGGTCTCCGATGACTTCTGCCATAGCTAAAGCTGCATCTTCATTAGATACATGTCCAACATCGCTTAGGATTCGGCGTTTAATGCTCCAGGGATACCTGCCCATTCGTAGCATTTCTACATCATGATTACTTTCAAATACATAAACATCTGCATTTTTAATAATGCCTTTCATTCGATCACTCACATAACCCGTATCTGTAATAATCACCAGCTTCTTTTCACCATGATGAAACACATAAAACATGGGCTCTGCTGCATCATGAGAAACTCCAAATGATTCAACATCAATGTCTTGAAACGTTTGAACCTGTCCGGATTCAAAAATAAACTTTTGCTCAACTGGAATCGCGCCGATTAAGGGTTCCATCGCTTTCCACGTTTTGCTATTCGCGTAGATAGGTAAGTCATATTTACGGGCTAGAATTCCTACCCCTTTAATATGATCACTATGCTCATGAGTGACAAGGATACCTGATAGCTCTTTCGGATTAACATTAACACGCTGGAACAATTGATCCATTTGCTTTCCGCTCAAGCCCGCATCAACGAGTAACTTCATTTTGTCCGTTCCTATATATATCGCATTCCCGCTGCTTCCACTAGCAAGAACACTGAAATGTAAACTCATTATTCCTCACTCCAGTTTGCACTATCTCGAATAATAAGCCCTTCGAAGGCATTTACGAAATAGTTTTCTTCGTTGTCAATGATAAAGTGCCAGGTTGGCACAAACACCTGTGAGTCCTTAACTAGGGTATAATATCCAAGGTCCACCTTCGTTACTTTACTTCCTTGATTTAATTCATTTCTTTCAAACATATTTTCAATTGCTTTTAACGCTGTGAAGGTTCCTGTTTGTTCTTCATCCACTTCCATTACTTCTATATCCTCAAGAAGGGTTTGTTCATAATAGACCATCTCATTTTTTTCATTTAAACGAATAACTAGCACCGCATTTTTATTATAATAAATGGTTTTCCCCTTATATTGTTGAAAAAAGACCATATTCATTTCTTCTTCGACACCCCAAAATACATAGGAACTGCCTTCAATCACATTCTCTTTAATAAAAGACTGTAACCACTGCGGGGAATTTTCCACAATGGGAATAGGTCTTTCAAATCTAGAAATTATTTTGTTTTTTTCGCTAATCTGTGGATCTTGCCCTTTAAGCTTGGCTATATCCTCTTCTGTGAAAGTCCTGCTTGCTCCGCTTATATACGTTTCATCAATAGGTTCATTGGGCATATCTACATAAGAGATATCATTTTCTTTTAACTGATCCTCTACTGTAGCCTCTGCAAGAAGTCCCAACTGATTACTGTCTCGCTTTTCAACAAATTGGAAAGCTAGGAACAAATCAAGGATTAGAAAAACGATAATAAAAATGGTTTTAGTTCTACTCCAATCCAATCAAGTTCCCCCCTAGCTCTCTTAAATCATCATCCATGACTATTTTTTTCCAGTCACCATCAAGCTTTACTATCCATATTGGTTCTACTGTTACTTTTGCATTCGAATGGTCCTTAATCATTTCGTATCCGATTTTGACATCCTCTAGCTTGAGAGGATCAAAAGATGGTGTTTGCCTTAACAAATCGATCAATGTTTGACCAGATGGAAGTTCGACAACGGAGCTTTCGCTTTCAATTGTTACCTGTAGTCTAAATAGTGGTCTCTTGTATATATCAAAGAGGCCTGTTTCACCCCAGGTTAAGATCATCCTTGATAATCCACTATAGTTGTAAACAGGCAATCCATTTATATGCAATCTAAAGACAGCCGATTTGGAAGAAGAATCCCATTCAGTAAATTGGTACGTATCTGTCCACCCACTATGATCATTCACAAAATCAACACTCTTTTGTATCATTTTAGAAGCACTTATCACCTGTTGATCAGAATCGGTTGATGGATTAATATAGCGCATATAATCCCCGCTACTATCAATTTTCAATGCCCTTGACCCATCAGAATAAGATTCTCCTCCTGATTCTTGAAAATCCTGCTTCACATAGCTCGGATCGGTAAATAACGCATTTTTAAAATCCTTACCAGCCAGTTTAACTGAATAGTACGTGATTCGGTCTGCTTTTACCATATCGACTGGTAAAAAGAAGCTATGATATATATCTGTTTTATAAGCAAAGTATTGTGGATATCTTGGAGCAGTCTGAAAGATTTCCCTGTTAAAGTCCTGGTAAGAGAAATTGTTCAGTTTTGCTTCATACACTTGATTGTTCTTATACGAAATAAAATAAGCAACTGAATTCTCTTGTTGTGACTGCATGGCCGGAATTAAAAGCCGATCAAAAGTAACCGAACGAATCTCATCATCTTCAATCTTTAGGATTCCTTTTAGCGTTTCGATTGGTATTTCAGATGGGAAAATTACTTCGACACCTTCCTGTTCATAAAGAAAATCTAGATATTCATCCCTAATTGATGCTGTGATATCTCTAAAATCATTAAAGTTCCATGCACGAATATTCCTCATCATATTCTTCATATCAGTTCCATTAGCAGTCCCATAGTGATGATCATTTTTGTGAAAAAGTATTTTCTGAGGCAGGATTAAGCTTGTAGGTTCCTTTTTCAACCCGATATTTACGTCTTGAATAAACTTAGTTTTTTCAATGACACCATAGTTAGGTTGGTATGTCCATATACTCCATGTCAACACTAGGCTCATAATAACTGATAACGTTAAGAGAACAGATTTAATGTTTTCGTAGTTCATTCCCAATCATCCTCAAGATCATTTTCCAGTGGGAGTGAGAAATGGACAGTTGTTCCAATATACTCATTGCTCTTTGCCCAAATCTCTCCTCCATGCGCCTCTACCATTTCTTTTGCAATAGCCAATCCTAAACCAGTTCCACCAAGCTTTCTTGATCTTGCCTTCTCCACACGATAAAATCGGTCAAAGATATGATTAAGATTATCCTTTGGAATTCCAACACCTTGGTCTAGTACCGTTACCTCGAGATCGTTTTCCTTCTTTCTTAAATGGAATTGGATCACTCCACCCTCTGGGGAATATTTTAAGGCATTGGAGATAATGTTATCTAATACTTGTGTAATCTTGTCCTCATCTATTTCAATAAAAAATTCTTGATCAGGGATTTTTCGAACAAAGGTCACATTCTGCTGTTTGGTCATCTCAAATCGATCAATGATTTTATTGAAATAGAGCGAAAAATCAACCCAGTCTTTTGTGAGACGGTAATCCGTACTGTCTAATTTTGATAGCTGTAATAAATCATTGACTAAACGAATCATTCGTTCCGTTTCTGTTTGCGTGACATCTAGAAACTTAGGTGCAATCTCTTGGTCTTTCCATGCACCATCAGCCAAAGCCTCTAAATAGCTTCTCATTGTTGTGAGTGGTGTCCTTAACTCGTGTGACACATTCGCAACAAACTCTCTTCTTTCCTGTTCAATCTTTTCTTGTTCGGTAATATCGTATAACACAGCAATTAATCCGTTTATCAAACCTGTTTCTTTTTGGATAACTGAGAAATTCACTTTTAAAATATATGGCCTCTGTTCAGTGCTAAAGTCTAGAACAAGAGAGTCTGATTCATTCATAATATTTTCTAGTGAATACTCTTCCTCAATCCCTAGTACCGTTAAAATAGACTCTGCCAATATGGTTTCACGTGAAACATTTAACATATCACAGGCAGGGTCATTCACTAAGATGATCCTACCCTTTCGGTCAGTTGCAATCACACCATCTGTCATATAGGCTAAAACAGAGCTTAGCTTTCTTCGCTCACCTTCAGTCGTTGCTTGTGCTTCTTGCAGTCTCTTGGTCAAGGTATTAAATGTCAGGGCTAATTGACCTATTTCATCATATCCGTACACCTTTACTTTTCTAGAGAAGTTCCCTTTTGCCATTTCAAGAGCTTGCTTTCGCATATCTGACATAGGTCTCGTAATAGTTTGAGCTAGAAATATTCCAAGTATTGCTGTGATAGTTAAGGCTATTCCCGTACCTGTTACGAATATGTTATTAATTTGCTTCATTTGGTCATAGACGTTTTCCATAGAGGCTTCAAGATATGTAACACCTAGTATATCTTTACCACTTTTAATTGGAACAGTTAAGACAAGCATACGATGACCCAATTGTTTATCAACTAAAACCTTCTCATCTCTTGACCCCGCAACTAATGCTTGTTTGACTGGAATATCTGTCGTTCTTCTCCCGACAATTTGTTGACTATTAATGTCTGATGTACCGATTACTCGACTCTTATTATCAATAACCCGTACATCTATAATATCTTCAGAGAAGAAATCAAATAAAATTTGTTGTACCTTTTCTTCTAATCTAGGCATATTCTCATCTCGTTTAATAATCATTTCTTGCTCCAAATTATAGGCTAATAAATCAACCTTTTCATTCAATGATTCAGAAAAGTTTGAGACAAGCTGCTTTTCTAATCGTTGAACAAAATAAACACCGATAATTTGCATGGCGATTAAAATCAATAACACGTATATTAATACAAATTTAAAATGAATCGATTTAAAAAAACCGACTTTTTTCATCACCTTTTACTCCTGCTCTGGATTTTTAAGATAATATCCAACACCTCTTCTTGTTACTATCCATGTTGGATGGCTTGGGCTATCCTCCACTTTTTCTCGTAAACGTCTAACTGTTACATCAACTGTCCGAACATCTCCATAATAATCATAGCCCCAAACGGTTTGAAGTAGATGTTCTCTCGTCATAACCTGACCAATATGCTTGCCTAAATAATGAAGTAATTCAAACTCTCTATGAGTTAACTCGATTTCTACCCCTCGCTTTGTTACGGAATACGCATCAGGGTGTATAATCAATGTCCCAATCGTGATCTCATTGGTTTCAACCGTTGCTTCTCCAGTATCCTTTTGCTGGTGTCGTCTCATATTTGCTTTGACCCTTGCTAAAAGCTCTCTTGTACTAAAAGGCTTTGTTACATAATCATCAGCCCCGAGCTCTAACCCCAGTACCTTATCAATCTCTGAATCTTTAGCGGTTAACATGATAATTGGCATATCATACTTTTTCCTTACTTCACGGCATACTTCCATACCATCCTTTAAAGGAAGCATTATATCTAATAAAATTAAATCAGGTTTATGCTCTTCAACCATCTGTATGGCTTCTATACCATCATAAGCACATAAAACCTCATATCCTTCTTTTTGTAAATTAAATTTAATTATATCTGCAATTGGTTTTTCATCATCAACTACTAGTATTTTTTTCTCCATGTCATTGCTCCTCACATTAATTTTTGAGAAGATGCTATATCTTTATCTTGTAATCTATCTATAACTTTACCATTTCTAGCAAAGGAAATCACCTTTTCCCATGAAGGTGGTTCCTTCCATTTATATTATTAGGATATTTCTATACAAAAATCCTCTAGCCAGGACTAGAGGATTTTAATGATTTATTTATTTTATGTAGTTTATTGGATTCTGTAAACTTCCGCTCTTATACACTTCAAAATGAAGGTGAACTCCAGTTGAATTTCCAGTCTCTCCCATTACCCCGATCTTCTGTCCTCTTTGAACGGTTTGGCCAACTCCTACAGAAAGACTATCTAAATGCGCATACATTGTTGTAATACCGTTATTATGATTGATAACAATTTTATTCCCATAACCACCATCATATCCTGCCGATGTAACAACACCGTTATCAGCAGCTAATATGTTCCGGTTGCTAGGTCGAGCAATATCAATCCCTTTGTGCATTTTCCCCCAGCGATAACCTAAGTTACTAGAGATATATCCACCAACAGCTGGCCATGCTAATGATCCAGTTCCACGAGATGGGATAACCTTTGTACCTTTTTCTACGATTTCAATTACTGGTTCTTTAACTATCTCTTCTTTTGTTGTTTCTTGCTTTACGATATTTCCATTTTCTTTAGAAACAAGGTAGTTTACTAGTTTTTCACCATTTTGGCCTTCTTGCTTTACCTTGTTTTCACCTTTAGGCAAATCTTTATTTTCTTTTACTTCCCTAGTAAAAGATATATTTTCACGCTTAGATACTTCTTCTTGAAGTAGAACATGTAGATAAGGTTTAATGGCTGTAACATTCATTTCTTCACCTGGTTTGATCAAAGATTCATCTGTTAGTCCTGAATTCAATGCAAGTAACTCAGCTAGCTCAAGATTATGCTTGCTAGCAATTGTTCCAAGGACATCTCCTTCTTGAACTTGATACTTCTTCTCCTCAAGTGCCCCTTTAGAAAGGTAGGTAACAGCCTCTTCCACAGTTAGCATCTTATCGGGTGAAATTTTTTGTTCATTAATTGAAACCTTTTCCTTAAATGTAACGTCTAATATACGAGACTGCCCTTCTTCAAGAACAGGTAAAGTTGTATTTGGGTCTTTAGTTTCAATTTGTACGAGTGCTTCTTCTGAAATATATTTTAATTTCATCAATCGCAATACTTCGTCAGCCATTTCTTTATTTTCTAGAAATGCAATAGGCTCATCATTTATTAAAATTGAGGATGACTCTGCTAATATTTGTAGATTATCAGTTAGCAATTTAATTACTTGCTGATTATTTACATTTGGTCTAAAAACCTTCTCAGAAATGAACTGTACGTTATTATCTAACCCGAAATCAATGGTAGGATTTTTAGCTTTGAGTGTTATTTCACGGTTTTCTATGTAACTTTCCACTACCCGTTTGTTATCGACCGTACCTATTCTTTCTCCATTAACATATACATGATAAACCGTATTAATACCTAAACTACTGTCTGCTGATACAGTCCCAATCATCAAAGTAGTGATCACAGCAGTACTCACGGCTGTTCGTTTCACCATATCTGAAACATTGTAATAACGTGAACGTAATTTATCTTTCCAATCAAACACTGTTCTTCCTCCTAAACAAGGCTATCCTTCAGTACGAAGTGCCTTTCTGTAAGTGTAACAGTTTCCATTAGTACTTATAGACTAGTAAACTATTATTACGACAAGGTGAATTCCCATTCACAAATATGTCACTTTTTTAACTTTAGCATAAACTGATAGATAATAGGCTAAAAAACAGAAATATGTAATATAATTGTAGTATTATTGTCATATTTTAGGGAATAATTGCCGATAAGTAGTATATTTGACTATATGAAAAAAGACATGCATTCTTCAGCATGTCTTTTTGGGATGGCTCGGGACGGAATCGAACCGCCGACACAAGGATTTTCAGTCCTTTGCTCTACCGACTGAGCTACCGAGCCATAATTTTTATATGTAGTCATATATTATTAACTACTTTCTTATCTGGGCAAAGCTTCGTCCCAATCTCAGGAAGATCATGCAAGATGCAGCTCGATTGGTACGCTGAAGTGATTTCAATGAAGATTATTCGATCGTGCTCTACCGACTGAGCTACCGAGCCATAATTTTTTATATGTAGTCATATATCGTGAACTACTTTTTTATCTGGGCAAAGTTCGTCCCAATCTCAGGAAGATCATGCAAGATGCAGCTCGATTGGTACGCTGAAGTAATTTCAATGAAGATTATTCGATCGTGCTCTACCGACTGAGCTACCGAGCCATAATTTTTATATGTAGTCATATATTATTAACTACTTTCTTATCTGGGCAAAGCTTCGTCCCAATCTCAGGAAGATCATGCAAGATGCAGCTCGATTGGTACGCTGAAGTGATTTCAATGAAGATTATTCGATCGTGCTCTACCGACTGAGCTACCGAGCCATAATTTTTTATATGTAGTCATATATCGTGAACTACTTTTTTATCTGGGCAAAGCTTCATCATAATATGTGTATAGTAAATTCTATTCGAAAAAAAACAAATGGTGACCCATACGGGATTCGAACCCGTGTTACCGCCGTGAAAGGGCGGTGTCTTAACCGCTTGACCAATGGGCCGTAATGCTTAAAAATGGTGAGCCATAATGGATTAAAAACCATCGAATCTATTATTAATTGGCTGCTCAGTATAAGATTTTTGTTCAAAAGAACAACAAATAATATAATACCATGTAATTTCAATTAAATTCAAGATAAATTTTATTGTTTATATTGATATTAACCAATTGGCAGCGTTCATTATAGGCACATCATCTCATTATTCCCGTCACTTTGATCTTAATCAAGTTAGAAATTTTTTTCCGTTAGAAAAATCCCCTGTTACTTAGATGTACTCGTAACAAGGGAATATAAATTATTTAGGTCCATATACACTGCGGACTAAGTTTGTTTGTTTGCGATCAGGACCAACAGAGAAAATGGATAATGGAATCCCTGTTAACTGAGAAATTCTTTCAATATAATGACGGGCATTTTCAGGCAACTCACTTAATGTTTGCACCCCTGTTAAATCTTCGGTCCAACCTGGAAGCTCCTCATACACTGGTTCACATTGAGCAAGTACCTTCAAGCTAGCTGGAAAATCCTTAACCACTTCTCCATTATATTGGTAGGCTGTACATATTTTCAGCTTTTCTATACCTGTTAATACATCGATGGAATTTAATGATAGATCTGTAATACCACTCACTCTTCTTGCATGTCTTACAACAACACTGTCAAACCAACCTACACGACGAGGGCGGCCTGTTGTTGTTCCGTATTCCCGGCCAACTTCACGAATTTGAACACCGATCTCATCATGTATTTCAGTCGGGAATGGACCATCTCCCACACGAGTTGTATATGCCTTAGAAACACCAACAACATGATTTATTTTAGAAGGTCCAACACCGCTTCCAATTGTAACTCCACCCGCTATCGGATTGGAAGAAGTAACAAATGGATAGGTACCTTGGTCAATATCTAGCATAACACCTTGAGCTCCTTCAAAAAGGACGCGTCTACCTTCATCAAGTGCATCATTTAATACAACAGAAGTGTCACATACATATTTCGCAATCTGTTGACCATATTCATAATATTCGTCTAGGATATCTTCTATTTTAAGACCTTCTACTTCATAGAACTTCTCAAATAAACGATTCTTTTCGTTAAGGTTATTTGTTAATTTAGACTCAAATTCTTCACGATCCAATAAGTCAGTAATACGAATGCCCATTCTAGCTGCTTTATCCATATAGGCAGGTCCAATACCCTTTTTCGTTGTACCGATCTTATTTGCCCCTTTACGTTCTTCCTCTACCTCATCTAATTTCAGATGATAAGGTAAGATGACATGAGCACGGTTACTAATTCTAAGATGATCGGTTGTAACTCCTAAATCGTGTAAATATTTTAATTCTTCTACTAAGGCTTTAGGGTCAATTACCATTCCGTTTCCTAAAACACAAATTTTATCTGAATAAAAAATCCCAGAAGGAATCAAGTGTAATTTATATTTTTGACCGTTAAAAACAATGGTATGACCAGCATTGTTTCCACCTTGGTATCTAGCTACAACCTCTGCATTTTCGGATAAGTAATCAGTGATCTTACCTTTTCCTTCGTCTCCCCATTGTGTTCCAACAACAACAACTGATGACATTATCTGCACCTCCGCGAAATTACCTTACTTATACATTTTCTCAACAAACCATTGTAAGTATACTGGTATAGAATAGAAAAGTCAATATTAAACACGAACATTATAGGTTCGACAACGTAGTTTGTTCGTTTTTATTCAGGAATGATTTATATACTATTCGTATTGTAATCATACCAAAATGATACGAATTGAACCTCTTTCTTCTTGGCTGTTTTCGTAAACATTCTTCCTATTTATCCAATTGAAGAGTGGTTGATTGTAGCGAGTGTTGCTTCCTTTCCACGGGTCAGGTGGTGAACATCCTCGGCGCAGAGCGCCTTGTGCTTAGTCTAACCTGCCCCGCTGCTCCACCACGAGTCTCGCATATCCGTTCCAATCAACCAATTTGTCAACCGATTGCTATTACAAAACTCGTATTAAAAAACACAATTTTTTAAAAAAGAGCCTGCTTTTTAGAATAATACTACATGATACTAGACAATCTTTAAACAAACAAAACCCCCTCATTAATGAGGGGGTTACGCACCGGCAGGTACATTTGAGTCGTCGAATCGTCTCTCTAAGTTTACAAATTTATTAAACTCTTTTACGAAGGCCAATTCGACCGTTCCAGTCGGGCCATTACGTTGTTTTGCTATGATGATTTCTATTATATTCTTATTCTCTGATTCTTTATCATAGTAATCATCACGATATAAGAAAGCTACGATATCAGCATCCTGCTCAATACTCCCTGATTCACGAATATCTGACATCATTGGACGTTTGTCCTGACGTTGTTCAACGCCACGAGATAGCTGCGATAAGGCAATAACAGGTACTTCTAATTCACGTGCCAGTGATTTTAATGAACGGGAAATTTCAGATACTTCCTGCTGACGATTCTCACCTGCTCGTCCGTTCCCTGAAATCAGTTGTAGATAGTCAATTAAAATCATACCAAGACCGTGTTCTTGCTTTAGTCTTCGGCATTTAGCTTGAATATCATTAATTTTCACTCCTGGTGTATCATCTATATAAATTCCGGCATTTGAGAGGCTTCCCATTGCCATTGTTAGCTTTCCCCAATCCTCAGGAGTTAATTGACCTGTTCGTAAGTTTTGAGCATTAATATTTCCTTCTGCACACAACATACGCATTACAAGCTGTTGTGCACCCATCTCTAAACTAAAGATCGCCACATTTTCATCTGTTTTTGTCGCGACGTTTTGAGCAATATTCAAGGCAAATGCTGTCTTACCGACTGAAGGACGGGCTGCTACAATAATGAGATCATTTCGTTGAAATCCAGCTGTCATTCGATCCAGCTCCGAGAAACCAGTGGCAATTCCAGTTACATCTCCTACACGATTATGAAGCAACTCAATATTATCGTAGGCACCCACTAGTACATCTTTAATATTTTGGAAAGCCCCGCTATTTCTTCTTCGCGAAACATCTAGTATGTTTTTTTCAGCTTCATTTAGAAGTACTTCCACTTCATCGTTTTGAGAATAACCATCTGTTGCAATTGCTGTAGCTGTTCTAATTAATCTACGTAAAATTGATTTCTCTTCAACCATCTTGGCATAATATTCAATGTTAGCTGCAGTAGGTACAGAGTTTGCTAGATCACTTAAATAAGAGACATTACCAATTTCCTCAAGTAATTTCATATCTGCTAATTCTGATGTTACTGTTACAAGGTCGACGGGCTCTCCCTTTTCTGACAATGTGATCATAACAGTAAAGATTCTTTGATGAGAAGCTCGATAGAAATCTTCTGGAATTAATATTTCAGAGGCCGTGATTAATGAGGAGGGTTCTAAAAATATTGCACCTAAAACTGCTTGTTCCGCTTCAATATTTTGTGGAGGGGTACGATCGGCATATATATCTGACATTAATGGTTTTCCTCCTATCGAGAATCACAAACTAGCTTATATGAATTCATATTTCTTCAATAAAAATAGAAGGAGCAGCTACCATTAGCTGCTTTCTTCTTTATATTTCTTTAACATGTACTTTTAAGGTTGCTGTTACTTTCGGGTGAAGTTTAACAGGAACATTTGTCACACCTAATGAACGAATAAGATCACTTAATTCCATTTTGCGTTTGTCGATCTTGATTTTATGGGCCTTTAGAAGCTCATCTGCAATTTGCTTTGTCGTTATGGATCCGAAAAGGCGACCGCCTTCTCCTGACTTTGCCTTCAATTCAACAGTCAATTCCTCAAGAGTCCCTTTTAGGTTTTGAGCTTGTTGGTATTCTTCCTCAACCTCTTTTTGTTCTTTTTTCTTTTGTCCTTCGAGAGTGCTTACATTTGCATTACTTGCTTCAATCGCCAATCCCTGCTTTATTAGGAAATTATGTGCATAACCGTCCGCAACATTTTTAACTTCTCCCTTTTTCCCTTTACCTTTAACATCCTTTAAGAATATCACTTTCATAACTCTATACTACTCCCTTCGATATACTCATCTATGGCTACTTGTAACTTTTTCTCCGCTTCATCAATTGTACAGTTTGATAACTGAGCAGCAGCATTTGTTAAATGCCCACCACCCTTTAACGCCTCCATGATCAATTGAACATTAATATCACCTAATGACCTGGCACTTATTCCAACTACTCCATCATGTCTTGTGGCAATAGCAAACGAGGCAATAACACCACTCATAGACAGAAGAGTATCTGCAGATTGGGCTATTAACACTTGATCATATCGCTCGTCTTGATTTCCTTTTGCGATGGCTAATCCAGTTTTATAAAGTACAGTTTTCTCTATGATTTTTGAACGTTTTACAAAAACATTTATATCTTCTTTTAAGAACTTTTGGACGAGAATCGTATCTGCACCATGTGCTCTTAAATAAGAAGCAGCATCGAAGGTTCTAGAACCGGTTCGAAGTGTAAAGCTTTTTGTATCAACAATAATTCCAGCTAATAACGCTGTTGATTCTAGCATATCTAACTTCGACCGTTTTGGTTGATATTCTAAAAGTTCTGTCACGAGCTCTGCTGTAGATGACGCATATGGCTCCATATAAACAAGCAATGGGTTCTCAATGAAATCCTCACCACGCCTGTGATGATCAATAACTACCACACGATCCAATTTAGACAGCAACTTCTCTTCAATAACTAATGAAGGCTTATGTGTATCAACTACGACAAGTAAGGTCTCTTCTGTAGAAATCTCAATTGCTTGCTCAGGTGTTATAAACCGAGACCAAAGCTCTGGATGCAACTTAATCTCACTAATTAGGCGTTGAACACCTGTATCCAGTTCATTTTTATCGATGACAATAAATCCTTCTCTTTGATTAGCTTGGGCTACCTTTAAAATTCCAATAGAGGCACCAATTGCATCCATGTCCGGGTATTTATGTCCCATGATGACTATTTTATCACTTTCTATTACAAGCTCTCGTAATGCATGGGAAATCACCCTTGCCCTTACTCTTGTTCGCTTTTCCATTGGATTAGTTTTACCACCGTAAAACTTAACCTTCCCATTGGATTGCTTAATTGCTACTTGATCTCCACCTCGTCCCAATGCTAAATCCAACCCGGATTGAGCTAATGATCCTAGTTCAGGAAGTGAAGGAGTGCCTGAACCGATTCCAATACTTAAAGTCAAAGGAATACTCTGCTTTGATGTATTCTCTCTTACTTGGTCTAAAATATCAAACTTAGTTTTTTCTAGTACATACAATATTTGCTCATTGAAAACAGCAAAGAACCGTTCTGATGATGTCCTTTTTAGAAAAACACCGTTATTTGTTGCCCATTTATTTAAGATTGAGGTCACCTGACTATTAATATTACTCTTCCGTTGATCGTCCATCCCTTGGGTTACTTCATCATAGTTGTCTAAAAAGATCACACCCAGTACTGACCGTTCATCCTCATAAAGCTTTTCAATTTCAGCTTGTTCAGTTACATCAAAGAAATATAACAATCTTTCCTCTTTTTTATTCATTATCTTTAACTTTCGACTGTGTATGGAAACAACTTCAATTTCAACTTCTTGCTTTATTAATGGAAGAAGTGCTTCAGATAAATCCTGAATAGATTTACCAATAATCGATTCCTCTCCGAAAAAAGAGGTCATATACGGATTGGTCCATTCAATCTGATATTCCTCATTATATAGAATTATGCCAATTGGCATTTCCATTAAGGCTTCTTCCCCTACTTTTTTAACTCGATGGGATAGAGTTGAAATATACTGCTCCATATCCTGACGAAATAGAGTATCTGATCTCAAGAGGAAATAAAGAAGAACACCCAGTATCGTAAATCCAAGAAGACCAAGAATCCACTGATAAAAACCAATGACTCCTATTAAAAAAGCGGTAATACCAACTAATGTATAAATGGGATAACGAAAGATTCGCTTCCGATAAAAATTAGGCATGTTTTCATTTTCAGCTCCTAAACATGTCTTCTATTTTTTTTGTTCTACTTTGTTTCTCAAGTTAAATCCTAAATCAATTATACCTATTATCCTAACAATATAAAGTAAAGGTTGAAATAAGAGGGACACAATGGCAATCGTAATCGGTATCCCTTTTGAAATATTCTTATGATAGCAATAGTAAAAGATGAATGAAATTCCTTGTAACACCATTAAGAGTTGCATAATTTGATGCAAATTAAGGACAGCTAGAAATAGAAATGAATCTTTATCTAATGGAATAATCATGAATATCATTGAGATCAGGTAGTACCAAATAATGCTTTTAGGTAATTGGATTTCACGTATGGGGGGCCATTTCTCAATTTGAAACCCAAGTCTTTTTAAAATTAGTGTAGAGAAAATTTGGGTAATAAGCGCAAAAATAATCCCAGTAAGTACAATAATGGTTGGAAGTAATAAGGGTATTAACTGTAAAGTCTCTTCCATCAAAACTAGACGGTCCCCATCGAGGGATTGGCCCATTTTCTCCATCATTTCCCGGGTTATTTTCAAGGAATCTTCACTTGCCTGAAGAATCACCTCTGGGATATTCACTTCAAATACAGTAATCACTAGGACATAAAGTACTAGCAGATTTAATATGAAGGCAATACTACTAAAAGATAGAACCTCAAATTTAGAACGGTTTTGTTTATATAAATGACCCATTACTACACCGCTAGAACCCATAATAAAGGTCAATGGAATGGCGAAGATGGATCCAAATAATAACGTTAAAATAAGTGCAGCAATGAATAAAATGATACCACTCTTCCAGCCGTTCCTCGCTACGAAAACAACAAAGGGTAACGAAAGGAGTAATGAAGTGATACTTCCCAAGAATGGCATGTATAGAGTAGTAATAAATAAAACGATAAACAGTGCTAACATACTAGCACCTTCTGTTATTACTTTCGTTTTACTCAGGTAGATCACCCCTTAAAATAGACTTTATGTATTCATTAATTCTTGTGATAGTATAACACAACCACTAATCTTCTCCTATTTTAGATGGATTTGATCAAACAGAAAAACCACAGCCTGATTAACTGTGGTATGTATGATCCTTTTATCCATAAGAAAAGCAGCGAGGTTCCCCTGCTGCTTCGTTTATTTATTCTCCAGATACATATGGAAGCAATGCCATTTGACGTGCACGCTTAATTGCAATTGTTAATTTACGTTGATATCTAGCACTTGTACCAGTAACACGACGAGGTAAAATCTTACCACGCTCAGATACAAAACGCTTTAATAAATCTACATCTTTATAATCAATCGTGATAATACCGTTTGATGTGAAGAAACACACCTTTTTACGCTTACCACCACGACCACCTTTACGGAATCCAGCCATCAAAAGTTCCTCCTCTCTACTTGAATTTTAATCCGTCTATTAAAATGGCAAATCATCATCTGAGATGTCAATTGGTTCACCATTATTAGCAAATGGATCTTCATCTACACGAGTGTATCCTTGATTTTTCTGGTTTTGATTTTGATTCTGATTCTGATTTCTTTGTCCCTGATCTTGTCCATATGAAGAGTTGTCCTGTCCGCCGCCGAAGGAACCACCGCGTTCAGCGTTGCTTCCACCCTTGGGTTCTAAGAACTGAACACTATCTGCAAGAACCTCTGTCACATATACACGTTTCCCGTCTTGACCTTCGTAGCTTCTTGATTGAATTCTACCATCAACACCTGCTAAGCTTCCTTTTTTCAGGAAGTTTGCAACGTTTTCAGCCGGACGTTTCCAAATGACACAGTTAATAAAATCAGCCTCGCGCTCTCCTTGTTGATTAGTATACGTGCGGTTAACTGCTAACGTAAACGTCGCAACTGCCACACCACTAGGTGTATAACGCAATTCTGGATCTTTAGTTAAACGACCTACAAGTACAACGCGATTCATCATTACAAAGCCAACTCCCTTAAGAATACTACTATAACTATCTATTTTTTACTTGTCCTCTAAACTAACAACCATATGACGGATGATGTCTTCGTTAATTTTCGCAAGACGATCAAACTCCTGAACAGCTACTGCTGGAGCGGTCATGTTAACTAGCATGTAGAAACCATCGCGGAAATCATTGATTTCATATGCAAGACGACGCTTACCCCATTCTTTAACATTTGTTAACTCAGCACCATTTTCAGATAAGATACCGTTGAAACGTTCAACAAGCGCTTTTTGAGCTTCTTCTTCAATATTTGGACGAATGATGTACATAACTTCGTACTTTCTCATTTCTGTCACCTCCTTTTGGACTAGCGGCCCAGTCATGGGCAAGGAATAATTTAAACTAATTACTCACAATTGAATATTATATCAGAGACCGCTGTCTTCTGCAACTAGAAGAAAAGCTAAATTGTCTCGTTTAGCCCGGGAAAAGCAAATGTTTCAAGCTACATGCACTTTTATCCTTTTCGCCACTCCGTTATACGACCTCATAGTGCTCAGTATGGATTCAAATGCAAGCGCCTTTTGGGTGGTCAAACTTAAACGTTAAATCGGAAATGAATGACATCTCCATCTTGAACGATATACTCTTTTCCTTCTAAACGAACCTTACCCGCTTCTTTGGAAGCAACCATATTTCCTGCTGCAAGAAGATCATCGTAAGACACTGTTTCAGCACGAATAAAACCACGTTCAAAATCAGTATGAATAACTCCAGCACACTGTGGTGCTTTCATACCTTTTTTAAATGTCCATGCACGTACCTCCTGAACACCTGCCGTGAAATACGTTGCTAGCCCAAGTAGATAATAAGCAGCACGGATCAATTGGTCTAATCCTGATTCTTCAATTCCTAATTCTTCAAGGAATGCCTTCTTTTCCTCTGGGTCTAATTCAGAGATTTCCTCTTCAATTCTTGCACAAATCACGATAACCTGAGCATTTTCCTTTTCTGCAAAATCTCTTACTTTTTGCACATAAGGATTCTCAGATGGATTTACTACATCGTCTTCTCCAACATTTGCTACATATAGAACCGGCTTAATCGTCAATAGATGTAAACCTTTTACAATCTTTAGCTGATCATCTGTAAATTCGACTGTACGTGCAGGCTTTTCTAGCTCAAAAGCTTCTCTTAATAGTACTAAAACTTCATGCTCTATTACAGCATCCTTATCTTTTCCTTTTGCCAGTTTTGCTACACGATCAATTCGCTTTTCAACTGTCTCTAAGTCGGCAAGAATGAGTTCTAGATTGATGGTTTCGATGTCATCAATTGGATCTACCTTACCTGAAACGTGAGTGATGTTGTCATCTTCAAAACAGCGAACCACTTGGCATATAGCGTCAACCTGTCTAATATGTGAGAGGAATTTGTTTCCAAGACCTTCCCCTTTACTAGCACCTTTTACGATACCTGCAATATCTGTAAATTCAAACGTTGTTGGTACTGTTTTCTTTGGGTTTACTAGCTCTGTTAATTTATTTAATCGTTGATCAGGTACTTCTACAACTCCTACGTTCGGATCAATTGTACAGAACGGGTAATTTGCAGACTCAGCACCTGCTTGCGTAATTGCGTTAAATAGTGTGGATTTCCCTACATTTGGAAGTCCCACAATACCAGCTGTTAATGCCATCTCATTCACTCCTTGTTTCTCGTAAACACTTTAATCTTTCCCAATTATAGATACTACCACTTAAAAAGACAAGCTATTCCCCTGCGACAAAAAGAAAAGGCACCATTCGGTACCATTAACATTTCTCTATATTTACTAAGCAATCGTAAAGAATGCTTCCTAGTCCATTATCTGATTTTCCATTTGAAGTTAGCTGATTAACACTTCCACCAAATGCATGCCAGTTACCTTCATCAATATTAATCATTTTACGGTGTGATTTTTTCATAATTTTAACGTTTCCGGTCAATTCACCACGTTTATTGTAAACCTTGACCCTGTCGTTTTCTTCTATTCCCTCTTCCTTTGCAATATCGGCTGAGATTTCTATTTTATTTTGCTGCAGCCCGGAGATAAGGTGATAATTTTGTGAATGATTTGATCGCATTGGATGCAAGGATAAGAGTGAATAAGGATACTTCTCTTCAAGTTCCGGATTTTGATTTGAAGACTCCTTAGGAAATGAGAGAGTTAGTCTTCCATTTAAGCCTTTTTGTTTGGCCAAGCTTGCTGTAAATTCATATTTACTACTAGGTGTTTTAAAAACTTTATCTTCCCATGGAACATCCTTCACTGGTAAAAGAAGGTGATTTTCAACTTTAAGTTGTTCAAGGGTAATCCCGTAATCCTTTAAATTCGATAGTCCCATTTGTAAAAACTGCTCGCGATTATATGTAAAGTCTTCTCCAAACCCGAGCTTTTCCGCTAACCTTGACCATATCCATAGGTCTGACTTCGCTTCCCCTGGAGCAGTAACGAGTGCAGGACTATAATTGACATACCCATGATACATAGATGCATAATATACATCTTCTACCTCGAAGGATGAAGTAGTGGGGAGTAAATAATCTGCCATCGCTGCTGTATCCGTCATATATTGTTCGATGACAACAACTGTCTCCACTTTCTCGAAAGCCTCTCTAACTTTAGTGGTATCCGGAACTTGGGTTAATGGATTGCCACAAGTCACAACGACCATTCTAATTGGAGGTTCAGTTGAATTCACTATCTCCTCCGCTTGTTTCATCATCGTGAAAGTACGGTGATTGATTTTCCTGTGCGGAAGAGTCAGAGCATCTATATTAAAGCTTTGGCCAACCTGTAAATTTCCATAATTGGCTCCACCACCAGGAATTCCAACATTACCACACATGGCAATCAGAGCATCAATGCAACGAATAGTGTTCCCACCATTCTCATATCGTTGCATACCTAGGCCTAAATAGGTCGAGGTAGGTCCATTTCCATAAATCTCAGCAAGACTAGTGAACACACGTTCTTCAATTTCTGTATATAATGAGAGTTCTCGTAAAGTGACAGACTGTAGCAACTCTTCTATATCACTAAAACCAACTGAATGATGGGTAATAAAATGGCGGTCTTCTAATTTTAAACGGCATACCTCTTTCATAATTCCTAAAGCTAAAAATGAATCCATTCCAGGTTTAATTGAAATATATTCATCTGCAATCTTAGCTGTTGCATTATATATTGGATCAATAACAGTTAAAGTGGCACCCTTTTTCTTGGCTTCTTGAAGGTATTCATATAAATGCATATTCGTTCTGGCAACATTTCTTCCCCACACCACAATATGCTTACTATTTAAGATATCATGTGGTGCATGGCTATACGAATCCCCGAAATCCCATTTTTGAGCTTCAATCCCTGCTCCCCAGCAAAGACTACCCACAAGTTCAGTCACACCACCAAAAAGATTAAAGAAACGTTTGTCTAAGTTAATGAGCAGCCCACTATTCGCATAATCATGGCTATGAAGAATGGCTGTACTCCCATACTCTTCTTTAATCCCCGCCATAGTGCTCGAAATTTCCTCCAAAGCTTGATCCCATGTAATTGGTTGAAATGAACCGTTAACCTTCTTCAGTGGTGTTGTAAGACGTTGTGGGTTATTCGTTCTGGCTTCTAAGGCTCTTCCTCTTCCACAAATCTTCCCTTTTGTGATTGGATGATCCAAATCACCTTCAATTTTCACGATTTTGTCATGGCTAACTGTCACCGTAAGTCCACAACTATCCCAACAGTTTAGAGGGCAAGCTGATTTAACCTCTTTCTCCACCTTTCATCTCTCCTACTCTACTTATTCGCCTTCAAATTGCACTAATACCTTTTTCATTTTTCTAGAAAACTCTTTTCTTGGGATAATAACACTATGCTGACATCCTTCACATTTAACTCGTATGTCCATTCCCATTCGAATGATTTTCCAACGATTCGTACCACAGGGATGCTGTTTTTTCATCTCAACAATATCATTTAGTCCAAATACTTTCTCTTCCATCCCATATGGCTCCTCTCTTACTTATATTCTTATTCTTCATGTTCAAGCTTACCTTTACTTCCAGGTTCTTCCTTACGGTTATACATAACTAAACGTGGGAAAGGAATCTCAATATCATTTTTATCTAGACAAGATTTTATCTCTTTTCTTAGTGCCCTTGAAATGGCAAAGTGTTTCATCGGCTTCACCTCAGAAACGATTCGGAGCACTACATCAGATACTCCAAGCATTTGAATACCCAATAGCTCAGGAGTTTTCACCATATCTTCATATCTAGATGGCATTTCCTCTAATAGCTCTTGAATGACCCTTTCTGCCTTCACAATATCCCCTTCATAAGCAATACTCACATCAACGATCGCAACACTATTTGAGATGGAGAAGTTTGTCACATCTGTTATGTTTCCATTAGGGATTATATGAATTTCACCTGTTATACTTTTAAGTTTTGTTATTCTTAATCCTATTTCTTCTACAGACCCTTCAAAATTTCCTGTTCGAATATAATCACCTACAGAAAATTGATCTTCAAAAATAATAAAAAATCCAGTGATAACGTCTCTGACAAGATTTTGAGCTCCAAACCCAATGGCTAATCCTGCAACTCCTGCTCCAGCAAGTAATGCTGTTACTTCTATTGTAAATACTTCTAAAATCATAATAAAGGAAATAAAATAGATCACATAGGTCAAAATGTTATCTAATAACTTCAATAGTGTTGCTTCTCTTCTTTCCGTTACACGTAAAGGGCTTGCTGTACGGATTTTAAATATATTATGCAACATAATCTTACCAACACGTATTAATATATTCGAAATTAGAATGATCAATATAATCTTAAGGAGTCCCTGTCCCAATCCTAACCAAATCTTTTCATCTGTTAAATAATTCATTATTTTTTCATAAACCTCTGTAATCATATCAGCTACACTTCCTAACTTTGTTTGTAAATCGTACATTCTTCTCTTTTTCTATCATATCAATATATTACTCCCATTTATAGCAATTTTAAATTGTTAAGTAAACCAATTCACCACATTCTTTTAATTAATCTCACATGCCCTCATGAAGTAATTAGGTTTTTTTCTTTATTATAACTTTCTTGCTATTTAAGCAATATGATAAGTGGTGGATTTTAGCGAGGGGATGCTCACTTGAGGGCACTGGAAAAGTCCACTTTTTAAAAAGTATGTGTTAAATTTACCTGTTGATTTCCACTCCAGGATTCTCTCTTTATGTGGGTCTCGCCTGTCCCGCTGCTTGCGCAGGAGTGGCGAACCTTTCGCTCTACTCAACTTATTTATCAACAGGAAGATTTCATAAACTCCTTTTAAAAAGAAACAATCTTTTAGAAAAGAGCTCTGATAAATAACCTAAATTTCTAGTACATATGTATAGAATGAGAGAATTCTCCGTATACTGTTATTACAATTAATAAGGGGTGGAATCTATGAATCTTAGACCGAGTTTTTTTGATAAGAAGGGCGGGGAATTAAAGGTTCCTTTTGATGAGGTAGGATCATCTACAAAGATTGCAACTTCTATCGTCTCGCACCTTCCTATAAAAACCAATCAGTCTATAGCTATTATCTGTATTGGAACAGACCGGTCTACTGGTGATGCGCTCGGTCCTTTAATAGGAACAAAGCTCGAAGAAAGAAAACCCTCTCTTTTTCATGTTTATGGCACTCTAGAAAATCCAATTCATGCTGTGAATTTAGAGGAACAACTACAATATATAAACAAGCAATTACATCAGCCTTTTATTATCGGAATTGATGCATGTTTAGGAAGATTAAAGAACGTTGGTATTGTTACTGTTGGGTCTGGTCCAGTGAAGCCTGGAGCTGGCGTACAAAAGGAATTACCACCAGTTGGTGATATACATATAACTGGCATAGTAAATGTTAGCGGTTTTATGGAGTTCTTTGTTTTACAAAATACTCGACTTAACTTAGTGATGAAGATGGCAAACTCCATTTCTGAAGGGATTTATGAAGCGAGCATACTATCAAAAAGAAAGCAATTGGCTGCGAAGTTTGCGGATCGTTTTAAATCTATATAGAAAGAAAGCTCATCTTCCAAATATGTAGGAAGGTGAGCTTTTAAAAGAATTCGTTAAAACTGATAAAGGATTATTACAATTAGTGCCACAACTAAAATACTCGGTAAAAGATTGGCTACTCTAATTTTTGTGATTCCTAATAGATTGAGCCCTATTGCAAGAATCATTAATCCTCCAGTTGAGGTCATCTCTACAATAAAACTATCCATTAATATAGATGGAACAAACTGTTCAATTTGTTTAGCAAACAAGGTAATTGATCCTTGATATAACATGACCGGAATTGCAGATAGCACAACTCCTACTCCAAGAGTTGTTGTCAAGATAATACTCGTAAAACCATCAATTAATGATTTTGTGTATAGCACTTGATGATCGTTTCTCAATCCGCTATCAAGTGAACCGATAATGGACATTGCCCCTATAACAAAAATCAATGTTGCGGTAACGAATCCTTTCGCTATGTTTCCTTTAGCTCTAGTCCCAATCTTCTTTTCAATCCATAATCCTAATTGGTTCAACTTTTCATCTAAATCTAGCAACTCTCCTATTATTGAACCAAATACTATACTCACAATCACAATCAAAAATTGATCACTTTTTAATCCCATCTGAATTCCAAGCAAGGAAACAGACAAACCAATTCCTTGCATAACTGTATGCTTAACTTTTTCTGGAATCTTGGTTAGGAAACTGCCCATTACTGTTCCAAGTATGATACAGATTCCATTAACTATCGTCCCTAGTAGCACCATATATAGTATCCCCTTTTAGAATACACAATGTTATTCTCTGGTTTTATATCCAACTAAAAAAATAAACCACGTTAAGTGGTTGGAATTGCAGTTATTCGATTACATCCAATAACTCTAGTATTCGGTTAAGATCATCAGGCGAAAAAAAATTCAATTTCAATTTTACCTTTTTTCTTTGTTTGCCTAATGGATACGGATGTTCCAAATTTTTCTCTCAAAATTGTTTCTCGCTCTTTAATGAGAATATCTTTTTCTATTTTCGGTTTCGATGTTTCACGTGAAACATTTTCATTTAATTGGTTCACTAGGTGTTCAAGTTGTCTAACATTCAATTGTTCTTTGAGTATTTTTTCGACAAGGATATTTATTTTATCCTTTTTTCTTAAACCAAGAAGTGCTCTACCGTGCCCCATTGAAAGTTTACCTTCTGTTATGTAGCTCCTAATCACTTCAGGAAGGGATAATAATCGTATATGATTAGCGATATGCGGTCTACTTTTCCCTATTCGCTTCGAAAGCTGTTCTTGAGTAATATCTAGGTGTTCAAGCAAAGATTGATAGGCAAACGCTTCTTCAATTGGAGTTAAGTCCTCGCGTTGCAGGTTCTCTAACAGAGCTAATTCCATCATTTGTTGCTCTGTAAATTCTCTAACTACAACTGGGATTAACTCAAGTCCAGCAGCTTTTGCAGCACGATGACGTCTTTCTCCAGCAACAATCTCATAGCCCTTTATACTTTTTCGCACTATGATAGGCTGAAGTATTCCATGCTGGATTATGGATTCCTTTAATTCTTGGATTGCTTCCTCTTCGAAGTGTTTACGAGGTTGATATGGATTAGGACGTATGTCTTTTAACTTAATCTGATGGATTGATTCCTCTTTATTTAAGTCAACATTAGGGAAAAATGCATTGATTCCTTTCCCGAGTCCTTTAGCCACCTATCATCACTTCCTTTGCAAGGTCTAGATATACCTCTGCACCTCTTGACTTCGGATCATAAATAATGATCGGCTTACCATGACTAGGTGCTTCACTTAAACGTATATTTCTAGGTATAACCGATTTATACACTTTTTCTTGAAAGTACTTTTTCACTTCGTCAATTACTTGTATTCCGAGATTTGTACGAGCATCTAGCATTGTAAGTAAGACGCCTTCTATCATAAGATTGGTGTTCAAATGTTTCTGTACTAATCGGACCGTATTGAGTAACTGACTCAATCCTTCAAGGGCATAGTATTCACATTGAACTGGAATCAGTACTGAATTGGATGCTGTGAGAGAATTGATTGTGAGTAACCCTAATGATGGAGGACAGTCAATAATAATAAAATCATAAGATGCTTCAACTGATTCTAAGGCTCTTCTCAATCTTACTTCTCTTGAAATCGTTGGTACTAATTCAATCTCTGCACCCGCCAACTGAATGGTAGCAGGGATAATATATAAGTTTTCAACATCTGTTGGTTTAATTACATCTTTAGCATTGGCATCTTCTACTAAAACATCATAAATACATGAATCAACATCAGCTTTATCAATACCTACTCCACTAGTGGCATTGCCTTGGGGATCTATATCTACTAGGAGAACTTTCTTTCCTAAGTATGCTAAACATGCACCCAAATTTACTGATGTGGTGGTTTTTCCAACCCCACCCTTCTGGTTTGCAACCGAGATGATTCTAGCCACGCTGTCACCTACCTTCAAATCTATCCTATTATTCTATTAACTATACCATTTTATCACGAATATGAAAAAAATGAGTTTTATTTCTAAAATTATTTTTTCAAGAAAAAAATGCACAAGAGCACCGTATAACTCAAACAAGTAGTTTTTTTAAGTTAAATACGTGTTTTTTGCTTTGCCTTGAGGTTATTTGAGCTCAAGGAGTTGATAACTGTAGCTGATTTCAAAATACGTAAACCTTATAAGCTCTGTTCATAAAAAAAATCCCTATCCGATGAAAGGGATTTACACTCTATTTTTTAACGATTTTTATGGTTATTTGATAGTATTTTTCAAATTCTTCCTCGGTTGAGTCAAGTTCAACTCCATTATCTTGAACCATCGTTAACGATTGACGTATGGTGTTCATTGCAATACGCATATCTTTACTAAATGCTTTTCGTTTCGGCTTTGGTTTTTCATTCAATTCTTCTGTTAATCTATTCACTCTATTTTCTGTCTGTTTCACATTTAATTCTTGAGAAATTATTTCATTAAGTAGCTTAATCTGCTTTTCTGAATCTTTTAAAGGTATGAGTGCTCTTGCGTGTCTTTCAGTTATTTGTTTCGAAAGCAGTGCGTTTTGGACTTCTTCAGGTAGCTTTAATAGACGTAGTTTATTGGCAACAGTAGATTGCCCTTTGCCTAACCGTTGAGCCAGCGCTTCTTGTGTTAAATTGTGTAGTTCTAATAATTTTGCATAAGCGAACGCTTCTTCGATAACTGAAAGCTCTTCACGTTGCAAGTTTTCTATTAAAGCTACAGAAGCAGTTTCTGCATCGTTAAAATCTTTTACAATCGCTGGTATTGTCTCCCACCCAAGCTTTGTAACTGCTCGGAATCGTCTCTCTCCTGCAATAATCTCAAATTTACCTTGGTCATATTCTCGAACAACTATTGGTTGGATAATTCCGTGTGTTCTAATTGTTAAAGCTAACTCATCAATTTTACCTTCATCAAATACTGTACGGGGTTGATATCTATTTGGGACAATATTAGATAGAAGAATCTTTTTTATTTCTTCATTTTCTGTCTTCTCAATGATCTCACTATCTTCTTTTTCCCCTATACCGAAGATTCTAGAAAAAGGACTCTTCATTCTCCAACACCACCTTTAGGAAACTCCTCTTATATATATTCGTCGTAAACCATGACTTTCCTTCTTTGAAAAATGTTTCACGTGAAACATTTTACTTTAACAATAATCCACCTACTCGATTGGTGTACTACCTAAACTATAGGTGTCTTATTGGGTGTTCCTGCCTTTCGTGGATATTCCTTTGGAGTTTTACGTTTTTTCTCAATAATGAATAGAGAGCGTTCACTTTCTTCTGTAGGTAATTGGAATGAGTACTCTTCTATTAGTGCCCCTCCTAGTACTTTTATAGCAGCTTGTCCTTGTTCTAATTCATCCTTTGCAGCTGCACCCTTCATTGCGACAAATAAACCATTTTGTTTGACTAATGGTAAGCATAATTCACTTAATACAGATAAACGAGCAACGGCTCGTGCTGTCACCAAATCATACTTTTCTCTAAATGCTGGGTTTTGTCCGAATGTTTCTGCCCTATTATGATAAAAATGGACATCTGATAAATCCAACTGCTTAGCTAATTCATTCAAAAAGTTTATTCTTTTTTGAAGAGAATCAACGATGGATATCCTTAAATGCGGGAAGCAAATTTTAATTGGAATGCTAGGAAACCCTGCACCCGCTCCTACATCACAAATAGATATTTCCTTTGTGAAATCCACATAGAAGGCTGCAGAAATAGAGTCGTAGAAATGTTTTAAGTAGACTTCCCCTTTTTCAGTTATGGCTGTTAAATTCATTTTTTCATTCCACTCAATCAATAACTGGAAATAAAGCTCAAATTGACTCACTTGCTTAGGAGTAAGAGTGATTCCTTTCTCCTTAAGCAGTAAAATAAATTGGTCTTGATTCATAACAGTATCCTTTCTCAGCATCACCTTATTGGTTAGATACTCGCGCAATCTTACCTTGTTCCAAATACACTAATAATATGGAAATATCCGCTGGATTAACACCTGAAACACGCGATGCTTGCCCTAGTGATAGTGGTTGAACTTCCTTTAGCTTTTGTCTTGCTTCAGTTGCTAAGTTTGAAATTGCATCATAGTTAATATTTTCCGGAATCTTCTTATTCTCCATTTTCTTCATACGATCTACTTGTTGCAGCGATTTCTCAATATAGCCCTCATATTTAATTTGAATTTCTATTTGTTCTGCCACTACTTCATTAACAAGTGTATCAGCAGGAGCTAGCTGACTAATATGAGCATATGTCATTTCTGGCCGTTTTAATAAATCAGTTGCTCTGATTCCATCTTTTAGTTCACTTCCACCGGCTTCTTTAATCAATTGCTGTGTTTGAGAAGTTGGTTTAATAATAACTTTTTGAAGACGTTCTTTTTCTATACGAATCTCTTCTTTTTTGGTTTCAAAACGTTTGTATCGCTCTTCAGAAATTAATCCTATTTTATATCCAATTTCTGTAAGTCTTAGATCTGCATTATCATGACGAAGTAATAAGCGATATTCTGCCCTTGATGTTAACAATCGATAAGGTTCATCTGTTCCTTTTGTAATCAGATCATCAATTAGCACACCAATATAAGCCTCTGATCGATCTAATATCACTTCTTCCATACCTAAGGCTTTAGCTGCAGCATTAATTCCTGCCATTAAGCCTTGCCCTGCCGCTTCTTCATAACCAGAGGTACCATTAATCTGACCTGCTGTATAGAGTGATTCTACCCTTTTGGTTTCTAAAGTCGGCCATAACTGAGTTGGAACAATTGAATCGTATTCAATTGCATATCCCGCTCTCATCATTTGAACGTTTTCTAGACCTGGAATTGAGACTAGCATTTTCCGTTGAATGTCTTCTGGTAAGCTTGTAGAAAGTCCCTGTACATATACTTCTTGTGTGTGTCTTCCCTCTGGTTCAAGGAAGATTTGGTGTCGTGGTTTATCATTGAATCGTACAATTTTATCTTCAATAGATGGGCAGTATCTTGGCCCTGTTCCTTTTATCATGCCTGAATACATAGGAGATCGATGCAAGTTATCATCAATGATTTGATGTGTTTCTAGACTAGTATAGGTTAACCAGCAAGGAATTTGATCTGTAATAAATTTCGTCGTTTCATACGAAAAAGCCCGCGGTTCATCATCACCAGGTTGAATCTCCGTTTTTGAATAATCAATGGAATGGCCATTCACTCTAGGTGGAGTACCCGTTTTAAAACGAACTAAATCAAAGCCAAGCTCTTGTAGGTGTTCTGATAACTTAATCGAGGGCTGTTGATTATTTGGTCCACTTGAATACTGGAGATCACCGATAATAATTTTCCCTCTTAAAAAAGTTCCAGTCGTAATGACGACCGTTTTGGAATGGTATAATGCACCGGTATTTGTCATAACACCTTTACATATGTCATCCTCCACAAGTAATCGATCGACCATTCCTTGAAGTAAAGTTAGGTTTTCTTGATTTTCAATCGTTTTCTTTAATTCATGCTGATAGGCGAACTTATCAGCCTGTGCTCGTAAGGCTCGAACAGCAGGACCTTTACCTGTATTCAACATTCTCATTTGAATGTATGTTTTATCGATATTTCTTCCCATTTCTCCGCCAAGAGCATCAATTTCCCGGACGACTATTCCTTTTGCAGGGCCACCAACCGATGGATTACATGGCATAAAGGCAACCATATCTAAATTAATAGTAATCATTAATGTTTTTGCGCCCATTCTAGCAGAAGCGAGTCCTGCTTCACATCCGGCATGACCTGCCCCAATGATAATCACATCATAATTACCAGCGTCATAATGTTGCATGTAAGAACCTCCTAAAAAACCTATTTACCTAAGCAAAATTGAGAAAAAAGTTGATCAATTAAACTTTCGTGAACTGAATCCCCTACAATTTCCCCAAGGAGCTCCCATGTTCTGGTTAAATCTATTTGCACTAAGTCAATGGGAATACCACTTTCAATTCCGTGAATTACATCTTGTATGGTTTTGTTAGCTTGTGATAGTAAAGCAATATGTCGTGAATTAGAAACATAGGTCAGATCATGTGAATCTATTGATCCGGAGAAAAACAAGGATGAAATTGCCTCTTCTAGCTGGTCAACACCAAGGTCTTCAACTAAAGAGGTTGAGATTAATGGATGAGTAGCTGCTAGTTCCTTAATACGATCTACATTTATTCTTTGGGGTAGATCCATTTTATTTATAATGACAATCACATCCATTCCTTCAACAGCTTTAAAAAGCAGCTCATCTTCAGGAGAAAGAATGTCATTATTATTAAGGACAAGTAAGACCAAATCAGCTTCTTTTAACACTTGCCTAGAACGTTCTACGCCAATCTTCTCTACGATATCCTCTGTTTCCCGTATTCCAGCCGTATCGAGCAATCGTAATGGGACTCCTCTGACGTTCACATACTCTTCTATTACATCTCTTGTCGTTCCTGGGATATCAGTTACAATAGCTTTATTTTCATGAACTAGACTATTCAATAATGAAGATTTCCCTACATTAGGCCGACCAATAATAGCTGTAGATAAACCTTCTCTTAATATCTTTCCTTGCTGTGAGGTCATCAGGAGTCTTTCAATCTCCAGACGAACACTTAAGGATTTTTCAATAAGCATGGAATGAGTCATTTCTTCTACATCATCATATTCTGGGTAATCAATATTAACCTCAATATGAGCTAACGTCTCTAGTAACTCTTGACGAAGTTGTTGAATTAATTTAGATAATCTACCTTCCATTTGACCAAGTGCAACATTCATAGCTTTGTCTGTTTTAGCTCGAATTAAATCCATAACGGCCTCTGCCTGTGATAAATCAATCCGACCGTTTAAAAATGCTCTCTTTGTAAACTCTCCGGGCTCAGCAAGTCTAGCACCATTTTCAAGAGCTAAATGCAATACCTTATTAACCGTAACAAGACCCCCATGACAGTTAATCTCTACTACATCTTCTTTTGTAAAGGTCCTTGGGGCCCTCATAACAGAGACCATAACCTCTTCAACTATAAGTCCTGATTTCGTATCCAATATATGTCCATAATGAATGGTATGTGATGGCACTTCTGTTAAGTGCTTTCCTTTAAAGATTTTAGTAGCAACGGAGATACTTCCTTCTCCACTCAATCTCACAATTGCAATAGCTCCCTCACCCATAGGAGTCGATATGGCTGCGATCGTATCAAAATGCATGGTTATGGTTTCGCCCCTTCCTCGGTCGTAAAATCATTCTATATATTAACGTTTAAATTTCATGACTAGTATTTTCTCCTACTTATTAAGCGTAGATATTATGCACATTATTCCCCAAAACTAAATGCACCAATCTTATCCACTGTGGATAAGATTCCCGAGCACACTTTACTATATCTCAATTTTAACTTATCCACAATCTTAATGACAATAACAACTTTCATGTGCTGAAATAAACTGATTGGTTTAAGAGGCTTTCATCAATAATTTCACAAAATTCCTATTTGAAAAACAACAATCTTTTAGAAAAGAGCCTTTCCTTTTAATTCCAACTAAAAAGAGGCTTGGGGTATCTAATACCCCAAGCCTCTTAAAGATTACTATTTTCTAACTGGTGAAATAACTAAATGTCTGTATGGCTCCAAACCAGCAGATGATGTTTTTATTTCTTTATTTTTCATTAATGCCGTATGAATTATTTTTCTTTCATTTGAAGGCATTGGCTCTAACTTAATATCTTTTCTTGTTTGGACTGCTTTTTCAGCTAATTTGACTGCTAGCTGCATTAATGTTTCTTTTCTTCTATCCCGGTAGTGTTCTGCATCTAAAACAACCGTGCAGTAACGTCTTGTGTGCCGGTTGTAAACTAATTGAGAAAGATACTGTAGAGAATTTAAAGTTTGACCTCTTTTTCCTATTAAAAGAGCAATATCCCTGCCTGAAAGCTGGTAAATAACTTCCCGATCTTTTACTTCATGTGTAATATGGATATCTAATTCCATTTTCTCAGAAATGTTTCTAAGGTATTGTTCTGTTTCAAGGATTGGGTCATGTTTCATTTTCACTAAAACAAGAGATGGTCGAGCTCCAAAGAGTCCAAAGAAACCCTTTTTCCCTTCATCTATTATCTCAATATCCACATCGTCTCTATTGGCTTTTAACTGAGCTAGTGCAGAGAATACTGCTGCTTGAATACTTTGACCCGTAGCAGTTACTTCTCTCACTTTTTAGCTCCTCCTGTACTTTCTGCAGTTAATTTTATGTCGGGGCCCTTAATCAATAAAGTTTGAACAATCATAAAAATATTTCCTACTACCCAATATAGTGATAGTGCTGCAGGAAAATTGATTGCAAAAACAATAATCATGATTGGCATAATCCAAAGCATCATGGCCATCTGTGGATTTTGCATCGCAGCACCACTAGCCATCATGATCTTTTGCTGAATAAAGGTTGTTGCACCCGCAACTAAAGGTAAAATATAATAAGGATCTTTTTCACCTAGGTCAAACCATAGAAAATCATGCGTTGATATTTCACCCGTTCTCATTATTGCATGATAGAACGCAATAAGAACCGGCATTTGGATTAAGATTGGAAAACACCCTGCTAAAGGATTTACTCCATTTTGCTGGAATAATGCCATTGTTTCCTTCTGCAGCTCTTGTTGTGTTTTCTGATCCTTGGAACTATATTTTTCTTTTAGCTTCTGCATCTCTGGTTGTAAAGCTTGCATTGCCTTTGAACTTCTAGTTTGCTTAATCATTAGTGGTAACAAGGCAAAGCGTATTATAAGCGTAACAATAATTATCGAAAGACCATAGTTTTCACCAAAAAGTTCTGCAAAATAAATAATTAATCTTGATAGCGGATATACAAAATACTGATTCCAAATTCCTTCACTTTCAGCAGTAATATCTTGATTTACTTCTGTACAGCCAGTCAGAGTTGCTAGAACTACTAGCAAGGAAAATAAAAATAATAACCGTTTCTTCACTACTACTTAATCCTCCTTTAGCATTATCTTGCCTATGTAAAACTTAAAAAACATATATACAAACAAGCTTATCAAAATGATTGTAACACTTCTTATAGAAAATATCTTTTATATAATAGAATAAAAGCATGACAAATTCAGCAACTTTTGCAGCTAATTCTTCTATCCTGTCGAAAAATAACTATTTACGACTGTTTAGGATCTTCGCAAGCTTCCATACATGTTCCAGGGAAGATTTTACCTCATAGTAATCCATTTCTGCAGTGGGCTTCCTAGCAATGATAACAATATCCTTACCACTTCTCAAAACATCGGAAAATTCCAACACAACCTGTCGAATTAATCTTTTTATTCGATTACGCATGACAGCATTTCCAATTTTTTTACTTACTGAGAGACCTACTCTGTAATGATCCTGTTCTGGTCGGTTTACCACATAGATAACAAACTGGCGATTAGCTGTTGATTTTCCACGCCCAAAAACCTCTTGAAAATCTTTATTTTTCTTTATACGAAATGGTTTCTTCATCCAAACACTCCACTTTGTGACACATGATGACATTTTAGCCAACGCATCTCAAAATTATCCTTTAAAACGCCTTGTTGATTATTTATTTAATCGATTGATTAATTGGATTAAATAATCGAAAAAAAACCACTGTTCAACAGTGGTCTTAAGCTGATAATAATTTTCTTCCTCTAAGGCGACGACGTGCAAGAACTCTTCTTCCAGTCGGACTACTCATACGGCTACGGAATCCATGAACTTTACTACGCTTACGCTTATTTGGTTGGTACGTACGTTTCATTATCTATGACACCTCCTGAGGTTACTTCATTTCGTGGCTAGCTTTTAGACTAACAACATGTTGAAACTAGGCAATTCCCTAAATGAAAGGACCTTAGTTCTTTCCTTTTAACGTCATTCACTACAAATCAATCTAGTTTATAGGGATCGCTTATGAACAACTTCACCCTTTGTTTTGTTGTCCAATAACCTTTTTGAATTAATAACAAAAAGACAGTCTCAATAATTATAGTGAACGATTGATGTAAATGTCAACTTGATTTCCAAAATCCCATAATTTTCTCTATTCTACTAGCTCTGAATAAATAGTCGTAGGTGTTTTTTCTTTAGGCTCAAATCTAAACGATGGTAGTTTTCAAATAAAAGTTTTGTGAAATCTTCCCTTTGATAATTAAGTTGATTGCAGCGAGCAAATCTCGCTGCAATCAACACACTTCTATATAGAAACAAACTTCACGAAAACAGCCTCTCTTTAAAACACTTCCAAAAAGACATTTATTTAAACTTTTATTAAAATAATTCGATTTTGATGAATGTCATTCTGAGTAAAATGGATAATCATTATCCTATTTTGTGTCTAGGACCAAACAAAAGATCAAGTAAATCTCAACAAGATCATTCATGAAGAAAATTTGTCAAATAACCATGTTTTTTTGTCCTGTGGATAAACTAATGACCATACTCTTTCACCTTTCAACAGTTATCGACAACTTTTACACAGTATATTGTGTTGTGGACAATTAAAATCCACAAGCTGTGGTGCTTGTGGATAACTATTAAAAAACCATTGCAACTCTGAATTTTTTTTGATATTATAGTTATGTTTCACTCTTAATAATCTACTAATGTAAAACATCTTATCCACAGAGTGTGGATAAGATGTGGATAGTTTATACAGTGATTGTTTAAAAAGTTGTCCACATATGGTGGATACTGTCGAATAACCTCTTCTCTTCCTATTATACTGATTGCTAACATTAATTGTGGAAATGTATATTTATTCTCTTCTATACAATCTAGTTGTACAAAGATTGTACGTGATAAAAATATGGTGCAAAGGAGGGATAGTTTGGAGAATATCTCTGACTTATGGAACAAAGCTCTAAAAGAGATTGAAAAAAAGTTGAGTAAGCCGAGCTATGAGACCTGGTTAAAATCAACCAAAGCACATGCTCTCAAAAACAATACATTGATCATTACAGCTCCGAATGAATTTGCAAGAGACTGGCTAGAATCCCGTTACTCCTCTTTAATCGGAGACACAATTTATGACATTACAGGAGCCGAACTCGAGATTAAATTTATTATTCCCCAAAATCATCAGGAAGAAGACTTTAACCTTGAGCTACCGAAGAAAAGATTGTCTAAGGTAGACGATGAGCCACATGATTTGCCACAAAGTATGTTAAATCCAAAATATACATTTGATACATTTGTTATTGGATCTGGGAACCGTTTTGCTCATGCTGCTTCATTGGCTGTAGCTGAAGCTCCCGCAAAAGCTTATAATCCACTATTTATTTATGGTGGAGTTGGACTAGGAAAAACTCACTTGATGCATGCTATAGGACATTATGTTATTGACCATAACCCTTCTGCAAAAGTAGTTTATTTGTCCTCAGAGAAGTTTACAAATGAATTTATTAATTCCATTCGTGATAATAGAGCCGTAAATTTTAGAAATAAATACAGAAGTGTTGATGTTCTCTTAATTGACGATATTCAATTTCTTGCTGGAAAAGAACAAACACAAGAGGAATTCTTCCATACATTTAACACATTACATGAAGAAAGTAAGCAAATTGTTATTTCAAGTGATCGACCGCCAAAAGAAATACCAACTCTTGAAGATCGACTTCGTTCACGATTTGAGTGGGGATTGATTACAGATATCACTCCACCAGATCTAGAAACGCGAATTGCAATCTTGCGTAAAAAAGCTAGGGCTGAAGGCTTAGATATACCAAATGAAGTGATGCTCTACATTGCTAATCAAATCGATTCAAACATTCGTGAATTAGAAGGTGCATTGATAAGAGTTGTCGCCTACTCTTCTTTAATAAATAAGGATATAAATGCAGATTTAGCTGCTGAAGCACTAAAAGATATCATTCCAAGCTCCAAGCCTAAAGTGATAACGATTCTTGACATTCAACGATTTATTGGTCAGCAATACAACGTTAAACTTGAGGATTTTAAAGCAAAAAAGAGAACAAAATCAGTCGCTTTCCCTCGTCAAATTGCGATGTATCTATCTCGTGAGTTGACTGACTTTTCATTACCTAAAATTGGTGAAGAATTTGGTGGTAGAGATCATAGTACTGTTATCCATGCTCATGAGAAAATTTCAAATATGATTCAATCTGACTCACAATTTGAAAAACAGATAAAAGATATCCAAGGACTCTTAAAAAAATAATTTTTTATAAGTTAATAGTGTGCATAACTTGAACTTACTTACACACAGTCTGTCCACATGTGGATAGGCTGTGTTTCCAATCACCCTACCCGGTTATCCACAAATCCACAGTCCCTACTACTATTACTACTATTATTTAAATAAATATTTACTATATGATTATGAAAATCGACTTATGACGAAAAGGGGAATTTTAAAATGAAATTTTTGATTCAAAAGGATTTTCTAGTTCAGGGAGTTCAAGATGTAATGAAAGCAGTTTCTTCACGAACGACTATACCTATTCTTTCTGGAATTAAAATTGTAGCTACAGAAGAAGGAGTCACCCTAACTGGTAGTGATTCAGACATATCTATTGAATCATTTATTCCTGTAGAAGCTGATGGAAGTGAAATTGTCGAGATCAGACAAAGCGGCAGTATTGTCTTACAGGCACGCTTTTTTAGCGAAATTGTAAGAAAATTACCCCTAGACACTGTTGAAATAGAGGTTCAAAATAATTTACAGGTCGCCATTCGCTCTGGTAAGGCAGAATTCCACCTAAATGGGATTGATTCAGACGAATACCCACAACTTCCACAAATAAGTGAAGAGCAAGTATTCTCATTACCTGCTGATCTCTTAAAGCATATGATTAGACAAACTGTTTTTGCTGTCTCAACATCTGAGACGAGACCTATATTAACAGGGGTAAATTGGAAGTTTGAAAATGGAGAATTACACTGTATATCAACAGATAGCCATAGATTAGCTTTTCGTAAAGCACTAATTGAATCTTCTCACTCAATACCACCGGCCAACGTAGTTATTCCAGGAAAAAGTCTAAACGAGCTAAGTAAAATACTAGATGACACAACTGACCATGTTGAAATTGTCATAACTGAGCAACAAGTTCTCTTTAAGATGAAAAATCTTCTATTTTTCTCAAGATTATTGGATGGAAACTATCCTGATACTTCTAGATTAATTCCAACTGAAAGTAAAACGGATATCTTTTTAAATAGTAAAGAACTTCTACATGCCATCGATCGTGCCTCTCTTTTAGCAAGAGAAGGACGAAACAATGTCGTGAAATTCAGTACTTTTGAAGATGGTACAGTAGAGATTTCGTCTGATTCTCCTGAAATAGGGAAAGTAACGGAAGGGATTCAAAGTGAAAAGATAGAAGGCGAAGAATTAAAAATTTCGTTTAGTGCGAAGTTTATGATGGATGCTCTAAAAGCAATTGAAGGCTCTGATATAAAAATTAGTTTTACAGGAGCAATGAGACCTTTCTTCATCCAACCTGTAAATGACAACACAACACTACAATTAATTCTTCCTGTAAGAACCTATTAATTAGAAAAGGAAAGCTTTGAAGGTAAAGAACAAGATTACCTCTAAGCTTTCTTTTATTGTTCACATTAATCTAGTACAATAAAGATAACGAACTATTGAACTAAAAGGCAGGAGAATAGAAATGACAACTAAAGTAGCAATTCAGACAGAGTACATAACCCTTGGTCAATTTTTAAAATTAGCAAATCTTATTGACTCTGGTGGTATGGCTAAATGGTTTTTAGAAGAACACGCAATTACGGTAAATGGAGAACAAGAAAATCGACGTGGAAAAAAATTACGTAATGGTGACTCTATTTTGATCGAGGGTAAGGGATCTTTCACAGTTACGAGTGGAATTGAATAACAGCAAATGAACGAAATTTGGGGGAATTCCCTTGTTTATTGAAAATTTAACTTTAACAAATTACCGAAACTATAAAAAGATAGAGATCCCTTTTGAAAATAAAGTGAATGTTATACTTGGGGAAAACGCTCAAGGGAAAACCAATTTGATGGAAGCCATCTATGTTTTAGCTATTGCAAAATCCCATCGCACTTCAAATGATAAAGATCTTATCAGATGGGACGAAGAGTATGCTAAAATAGAGGGTAGAGTTAACCGTACAAAAGGCCAATTACAACTTCAACTCGTCCTAACCACAAAAGGTAAGAAGGCGAAGCTAAATCATATCGAGCAGCAAAGACTGAGTCAATATATAGGTGCAATGAATATTGTCATGTTTGCACCAGAGGATCTTAATCTTGTAAAAGGTAGTCCACAAGTAAGACGTAGATTTCTTGACATGGAAATAGGCCAAGTATCCCCTGTTTATATGTATGATTTAAGCAAGTATCAAAAAATCCTTCAGCAACGAAATCACTATTTGAAGCAGCTCCAAAGACAAAAAGAGAGAAATACAACAATGCTTGATGTCTTAACAGAGCAGCTTATAGAGGTAGCAGCAAAGATAATAAAAAAACGGTTTGAGTTTTTACAATTGCTTCAAAAATGGGCTGATCCTGTTCACAAAGGAATAAGTAGAGGGTTAGAAACACTTGAAATTCAGTATAAAGCATCTGTTGATGTATCAGAGAGCATAGAGTTGTCGAAAATGATAGAAGTATTCGAGGAGAAATTTGATAAAATAAGAGAAAGAGAAATGGATCGCGGCATGACTTTAGCAGGCCCCCACCGTGATGACCTCCTATTTTTTGTAAATGGTAAGGATGTTCAAACTTTTGGCTCTCAAGGTCAACAACGAACGACCGCTCTCTCTTTAAAATTAGCAGAAATCGAATTAATTCATTCAGAAATTGGTGAATATCCAATTTTACTTCTAGACGATGTTCTCTCTGAATTAGATGACTATAGACAATCACATCTACTTAATTTCATTCAAGGAAAAGTTCAAACCTTTGTGACAACAACAAATGTCGAGGGAATTGATCATGAAACACTAAAGCAAGCAGCAAAATATCATGTCAGTTCTGGGGTAATCGATAGGCTATGATGAGGTGATAAGTTGTTTATACATTTAGGCGAAAATGTAGTTGTCCCAGTTAATGAAATTGTCACTATTCTTGATGGACAGCTTTATCATTCATCAATGATAGTTCGAGAATTTATTGAGGGTCAAAGAAAAAAAAATGGGGCTAATACTGAGATTTCTAGGTCGATGAAAACAATCATTGTAACAGTAAATCAAATCTATTTTTCCCCTTTAGCATCGGTCACATTGAAAAGAAGAGCTAACCAAATGTTTGATCCAAGGCAGATTTTACAAGAATTATAGGAATAAAAATTGTGACTTTAGTTTCCTAGAGTCAAGGCGCAGGTGATATTTGTGGCAATGGAGCAAAAAGAAATGCAAGAAAATCAGACATATGATGAAAGCCAGATACAAGTATTAGAAGGATTAGAAGCGGTAAGATTGCGTCCAAGTATGTATATTGGGACAACAAGTGCAAAAGGACTACACCATCTAGTATGGGAGATTGTCGACAATAGTATTGATGAGGCTTTAGCTGGACATTGTGATGAGATCAATGTAACGATCGAAGAAGATAATAGTATAACGGTGAAAGATAATGGACGTGGGATTCCTGTAGGTATTCATGAAAAAATGGGAAGACCAGCTGTTGAAGTTATTATGACGGTTCTCCATGCAGGTGGGAAATTCGGTGGTGGAGGCTATAAGGTTTCAGGAGGATTGCACGGTGTAGGTGCTTCTGTAGTTAATGCTTTATCAACTGTACTTGAGGTGTTTGTCCATCTAAATGGTAAGATCCATTACCAGAAGTTTGAAAGAGGTGTACCATCTGCTGACCTAGAAGTAATTGGTGAGACAAATGTGACAGGAACAATCGTCCACTTTAAACCAGACTTTGAGATATTCACTGAAACACTAGAGTATGATTATGACACTCTAGCTAACCGTATCCGAGAACTTGCCTTTTTAAATCGTGGATTAAATATTACTATCGAGGATAAACGTGCAGATCAAGGTCGATCAAATGTATACATGTATGAAGGTGGTATTAAATCATACGTAGAGCACCTTAATCGCACAAAAGAACCTGTACATGAAGAAGTGGTTTACGTTGAAGGAGAAAAAGATAACATCTCTGTAGAAATAGCACTTCAATATAACGAAAGCTACACAAGTAATATTTATTCTTATGCCAACAATATTCATACGCATGAAGGTGGAATGCACGAAATCGGTTTTAAAACTGCCCTTACCCGTGTAATTAACGATTATGCAAAAAAGAATAATCTAATCAAAGATAGTGAAAGCAATTTAACTGGTGAAGATGTTCGTGAAGGACTGACGGCCATCATCTCCATTAAGCATCCAGATCCTCAATTTGAAGGACAAACGAAGACTAAACTAGGTAACAGTGAAGCAAGAACGATTACCGAGGCTACTTTTGGTGAAACCTTTGATAAATTCATGCTTGAAAATCCTTCTGTTGCTAGAAAAATTATTGAGAAGGGCCTCATGGCATCTCGTGCTCGCATGGCGGCTAAAAAGGCAAGAGAGCTAACTAGAAGAAAGAGTGCTCTCGAAGTTTCAAGTCTACCTGGTAAACTTGCAGACTGTTCTTCAAAGGATCCATCTATAAGTGAAATCTATATAGTTGAGGGTGACTCAGCAGGTGGATCGGCCAAACAGGGTCGTGACCGTCATTTCCAAGCCATCCTGCCTCTACGAGGAAAAATTATTAATGTTGAAAAAGCTCGACTAGATAAAATCCTTTCTAACAATGAAATTAGAGCAATGATTACAGCCCTTGGGACTGGAATTGGAGAAGATTTTGATATTTCCAAGGCGAGATATCATAAAGTCGTCATAATGACGGATGCAGATGTCGATGGTGCCCATATTCGTACCCTACTATTGACATTCTTATATCGCTATATGCGACAAATCATTGAACATGGTTATATTTATATCGCTCAACCACCTTTATATAAAATTCAACAAGGTAAGAGAATTGAGTATGCGTACAATGACCGCGAACTTGAAACCTATTTAGCAGCTATGCCAAGTCAGCCTAAACCAGGACTTCAACGCTATAAAGGTCTTGGTGAGATGAACCCTATCCAATTATGGGAGACGACCATGGATCCAGAAACGAGAACCTTATTACAGGTTACCCTCCAGGATGCAATTGAAGCCGATGAAACCTTTGAAATGCTCATGGGTGATAAAGTTGACCCAAGACGTAATTTCATTGAAGAAAATGCCATTTATGTTAAGAACTTAGATATTTAATTTTTTTCGAAAATACTGATTGAAACTCCTTAAGGAGGAAAAATATGTCTGAAAATCGTAAACCTTCAGTTAAAGAAATAAACATAAGTCATGAAATGAGAACTTCATTCCTAGATTATGCCATGAGCGTAATTGTCTCCCGTGCTCTACCTGATGTTCGGGATGGACTAAAACCTGTTCATCGTCGTATTTTGTATGCAATGAATGACCTTGGAATGACCTCTGATAAAGCCTATAAAAAATCTGCTCGTATTGTCGGAGAAGTAATCGGTAAATACCATCCACATGGTGATACTGCCGTCTATGAATCAATGGTTCGTATGGCACAAGACTTCAACTTCCGTTATATGCTCATAGATGGACATGGTAACTTTGGATCTGTTGATGGAGATTCAGCAGCAGCAATGCGTTACACGGAAGCTCGTATGTCCAAAATCGCCATGGAGCTCGTACGTGATATAAATAAAAATACAATTGATTATAAGGATAATTATGATGGTTCTGAACGGGAGCCGGTTGTTTTACCTGCTCGTTTTCCTAACCTTTTGGTCAATGGAGCATCTGGAATAGCAGTTGGTATGGCGACCAATATCCCACCGCACCAACTAGGTGAAGTAATTGATGGAGTACTAGCTGTTAGTAAAGATCCAGATATCACTATTGCTGAGCTTATGGAAACGATTCAAGGGCCAGATTTTCCAACTGCTGGACAAATCTTAGGTAGAAGTGGAATTAGAAAGGCCTATGAAACAGGAAGAGGCTCTATCATAATTCGAGGGAAAGTAGAAATTGAAGAAAGATCAAATGGGAAGCAAACGATTATCGTCAATGAACTTCCTTATCAAGTAAACAAAGCAAAGCTGATAGAAAAAATTGCTGAGCTTGTGCGTGACAAAAAGATAGATGGCATTACAGATTTGCGTGATGAATCAGATCGAAATGGAATGAGAATTGTCATCGAGGTTCGCCGTGATGCCAATGCGAACGTCCTATTAAATAACTTATATAAACAAACAGCCCTGCAAACAAGCTTTGGTTTAAATATGCTAGCGCTAGTCGATGGTCAACCTAAAGTATTAAACCTAAAACAATTCCTTTATCATTATCTCGAGCATCAAAAGGTTATAATTCGAAGACGTACTCAGTTTGAACTAGAAAAAGCAGAAGCTCGTGCTCATATTTTAGAAGGTCTGCGTATAGCTCTAGATCATTTAGACAAAGTAATTGCCTTAATTCGCGGCTCACAAACAGCTGACATTGCTAGAGAAGGCTTGATGACTCAGTTCTCCTTATCAGAAAAACAAGCACAGGCTATTCTAGATATGCGCTTACAGCGTCTCACTGGCTTAGAAAGAGAGAAGATTGAGGAAGAATATAAAGGCTTAATGGTTCTCATAGCAGAACTAAGAGCTATTTTAGCTGATGGAGAAAAAGTGCTAGAAATTATTCGTGAAGAACTTACTGAAATTAAAGAACGCTTTAATGATAAGAGACGTACTGAAATTGTTTCTGGTGGAGCAGAAATGATTGAAGATGAAGATTTAATTCCAGTTGAAAACATTGTGATTTCACTCACTCATAACGGATACATTAAGCGTCTACCTGCTTCTACCTATCGTTCTCAGAAACGTGGTGGCCGTGGTATTCAAGGAATGGGAACAAATGAGGACGACTTTGTTGAACAGCTGTTAACCACATCTACACACAATACGATTCTATTCTTTACGAATAAAGGTAAAGTTTATCGTTCAAAAGGCTATGAAATACCTGAATATAGCCGAACAGCAAAAGGAATCCCAATTATTAATCTCCTTGGAATCGATAAGGGTGAATGGGTAAATGCAATGATCTCTGTTGAAGAATTTACAGATGATTCCTTTTTATTCTTTACAACCAAACAAGGGATTTCTAAACGATCCCCGTTGTCCTCCTTTAGCAATATCCGCCAGAACGGATTAATCGCCGTCAATTTACGTGATGAGGATGACTTGATCTCTGTTAAATTAACAGATGGTACAAAGGATATTATTATTGGTACAAAGAGTGGAATGCTAATTCACTTCAAGGAGACAGACGTTAGGTCTATGGGAAGAACAGCTACTGGTGTTAAAGGTATCACCCTAGACCCTAGCGATGAAGTAGTGAGCATGGAGATACTAGAAGATGGGTACGATGTATTAGTCGTGACTCGAAATGGATATGGAAAACGTACACCTAAGGCTGAATACCGTCTTCAAAGTCGTGGTGGAAAGGGTCTACGGACCACCACAGTTACAGAGAAAACTGGTGCCGTTATGGCACTAAAAACTGTCACTGGTGAAGAAGATATTATGGTTATTACTGCAAGTGGAGTTATTATCCGTATGAGTACGGATGGAATCTCCCAATTTGGTCGATATGCTCAAGGTGTAAGACTTATTCGTCTTGGTGACGCGGGACATGTTGCAACCATTGCAGTAGTTGATAAAGAAGAGATTCAATTAGAAGAATCCGATGAAGTAGAAGGCTTAGTAAAAGAAAATATTATAGAGAACATAGAAGATATAGAAAAAGAATAAGTTTTTTTTAGGAACACATCGATGTGTTCCTTTTTTTTTGGTAATATATAGGTAGAGAAGTTTTGGAGTTGTGAGAGGAGTCCATAATGAAGGTTCATATCAACCAATTAAGAGAAGGCTGTATCATATCTGCTGATGTCACCTCCTTAACCAATAGACCAATTATAACTAAAAAAACTGTTTTAAATGACAAAAAAATAAACGTCCTTCATGCATTTCTTATTAAAGAGGTGCAAGTGGAACCGACATTAGTAAATGGTGATCCATTTCGTCCGAATGAAATAATTGACGAACTTGGTCAAGAAGTTAGTGAAGATTTAACTATTCCTTTTACTAGCCATTATTTGAAATCTGTTCAGGAGTTTAAAAAAGTATTTCAAAGCTGGCAGTCTGGTTCACAAGTAGACATTGTTAAAGTTCGGAAATTTTTTATCGCCTTGTTAGAAAGGGCAGTTGCGAAACCATCTGAAATCTTTATGCTGCATCATTACTCTACAAAGGAAGAATATTTATACCATCATTCTATGACTGTTGGCTTACTATCAGGTTTTCTGGGCAAGAAGCTAAATTATGAAAAAGGTGAATGGATGCAAATTGCTATTGCGGGGCTATTATCTGATTGCGGAATGGCCAAAATAAACCCCAAAATACTAGAAAAGCAAACTGCATTATCACCCGTGGAATACAACGAGGTAAGATATCATCCTACTCATGGTTATAAGTTGCTTCAAAATCTCCCTGTAATCAGAGAAGGAGTGAAACTTGGAGTATTTCAACATCATGAGAGAATAGATGGAAGTGGATACCCATTAGGTATTGGTGCAGAGAAGATTCATCCATATGGTAAAATTATAGCAGTGGCAGATGTCTATCATGCAATGACTTCAGAAAGATCGTATCGAACAAAGCAATCACCATTTAAAGTATTAGAATTAATTATCCAAGACAGCTTTGGCCAGTTCGATATCAAGGTAATTCAAGCATTAACATCAGGAATTGCAAACTTCTCGTTAGGAACAAGAGTCAGACTGTCAAATGATCAAGTAGGAGAAATTGTATTTGTAGAATCCAAGTCACCTACACGACCCATGATAAAACTCGAATTAAGCGGAGAGTTCATTCAACTCTCAAACAGAAGAGATTTATATATAGATGAAATACTTTCTTAGTGAGGGAGAATATATCCTTCACTTTTTTTCTATTTAACACTTGTTTGTTCTATTTCAAAATGTTATTATAGTAAAAGTGACCTAAAGAGCAGTATTTCTCTTCTAGAAATACTCACTAAATAATATGTTGACTTAAATTGGCCAACATGATATATTAATAAAGTCGCTTCTGAGCGGCGGAGAAAAATATACTACCTAACGGTAGATAATATTGAAGTTTATTTTGCTTAACGGCAAAAAAGACCAGTTCTTTGAAAACTAAACAGAACGTCAAGCGTGACTCGGACTTTCTAGTTCTTGTCAAAAATGCAACAAAACATCTGTATTCATACAGATGAAGGTTCTTTTCACTTCTGTGAGGGAACTATTGAAAGCTATTTTCGCTATCGCGG
>NZ_JBMERO010000017.1:0-75655 GCF_049310945.1 Bacillus sp. DJP31
TGCCCTGAAGTCCATTTTGTCCATGCAGGAAGTTATATTTGTCTATGTTCAGCTTAGTTGATAATGATTATCATTGATAATGAAATTCAATATTGTTTAGGGGGAGTCATTCATGAAGAAGTCAGTTGCTCTATTGAGCGTTGTTTTCATGTTATTTTTAGTTGTTTTAACAGGATGCGGAAAAGGAGAAGAAGCGTCGTCAGAAGCAGTTGCTGAAAAGAAAGAGGAAGAAAAGACAGAAGAAACAAGAACGGTTGAGCATTTATACGGAGAAGCAGAAGTCCCGGCTGAGCCGAAGAAAGTGATTCTGCTGTCCCATGTGTCCTGGGAAGGATCACTAGTATCTGTTGGCGTAAAACCATACGCAGTGATGGCGTATGATAATGAGTTTCCACCGCATTTAACAGAAGAACTCGAAGGTGTACAGGCGCTACCTTACGTTGATGAAATAAGTTCAGAGGAAATTGTGAAGTTAGATCCAGATCTTCTTATCATCAGTGATCGCTATAAGCCTCTATATGATCAGCTATCTGAAACTATTCCAACCGTTGTGGTGGAAGTGGGTGGAGATTGGAAGGAAGACCATCTGAAAGTAACCGAAGCTGTCGGCAAGCTTGATGAAGGTAAGAAAGTGATTGAAGATCTAGACAAGGTAGCAGAAGAGATCGGAAGCCGCGTTCGTGAAAAAATGGGCGATGAAACATTCATGGCTGTTGCGATCAATAAAAAGGATATTCGTGTATATGGACGTACAAATCATGCAACAAATTCTTTATTATTTGATGATTTGAAGCTAACTCCTGCAGAGAATCTTCCAGAGGATTTCGGTGAAAACATTTCAATCGAAGGGCTAGCAAAATACAACCCCGACCATATCCTGGATGTTTCCTACTTTAACAGCGGAGAGTTCTATGATTCCGTCACCCAGGGCGAGGTTTGGAAGAGTCTCAACGCAGTCAAAAATGATAACGTACATACCCTTACAACAACGTGGGGCTACTGGGACCCAATCGAACGCCAAAAAGGATTAAAAGAAATTGAGTCCTTGCTATTAAACAAATAGGTCATTTAAAGAATAGTGATTGCTTTATAGAAATCAAGAGCGGTATTCAATAGCCTAAATCGAATTACACCTTAAAGAAGAGGCAGAGATCTCACGTGCTCCTGTCTCTTCTATCAATCTGATTATTTTCTAAGAAAGTAATCAAATTTTTTAGCCACCGTTGAGAATGGTTATCAATTACTAGGTCTAAAGACTCGGTGAAAGGATGGAATTATGCAAAGATCAGCCAAAAAAATTGCAGAACATGCAACGTTTCAAGCTTTTATAAATAGTTACTTAAAAGAAGTAGACTGCGGTCAGTGGATGGAAAAAAAGGAATGGATGCAGGAGCAGCAGCCGTCCATAACTCTCTCAGGCAAGTCGGTAGTAGAGATAGAACTTCCAGCCCAGTCCACCAAGTTTGCAGTTGAAGTGATGTACCAATCACGAACTGGAAGGCATCTGATTGGGTGTTCCCTTAAATATTGTGAAAAAAGTCGGGAATGGATTCTCCAGGATAGGCTGCAGACGATGATCACCCTTAGCCATGAGCTGCACCTAATGGCCCAATCTAATGGCTGCCACGAACTTGTATCCCAGTTTGATGAGCTGGTTCTCAGGCTGATCGAGAGCTATCAGACGATGACGTCGTACATTGAAGCTAGAATGAATGATGAGAAAAGCCTTTACTCTGAAGAAAGTACTTTCATTGAAGCCGAGCAATCGCTCTTGTTTGGCCACTGGCTCCATCCTACACCTAAAAGCAGGCAGGGAATGGCTTGTTGGCAGCACCCAAACTATGCCCCGGAATTGAAGGGCCGTTTTCAGTTGCACTATTTTCAAATCAACCGGGAGCTGGTCATAGAAGCGTCCAATAACCTGAAAGGTGCAAACGAAATTATTCTTGATTCATTAACAAAATTGATGCCTCATCTTACTGTTCCGCAAAATGGCTGCCTTATTCCAGTCCATCCTCTTCAGGCTCAATGGCTGCTTCAGCAGAATCATGTCAAAGAGGCGATGGAAAAAAATCTTATAAAGAATCTTGGGCCAATCGGTGCTTATTATTCAGCCACCTCTTCAATTAGAACCGTTTACAATTCTGAAGATGAATGGATGTACAAATTTTCCGTTCCGGTAAAAATCACGAATTCGTTAAGAACAAATCGACTTCATGAGCTAAGGGCAGGTACCACGATGGCGAAGCTAATGGATAAACTGCGCTTTACAAAAAAATACCCGGCATTCCGGATGATTGATGATCCCGCATATATTTCTGTTGAATTTCCGGGAGAGAAAGAAACCGGATTTGAGGTAATTATTCGATCCAATCCATTCACTAAAGGCAAAGACAAAGGGATCAGCACTATCGCGGCATTGGTGCAAGACCCTCTGCCAGGAGAGCGCTCAAGACTGCAGCGGACCATTGAAAGGCTGGCACAATCGGAGAGGCGAAAAACCGAGGATGTAAGCTGGGATTGGTTCGAGAAGTATTGGAGATGTTCAATTGACCCTCTTATCCGTCTATATGATGAACACGGAATCGCGCTTGAGGCTCATCAGCAGAATAGTGTCCTGGACCTTACATCCGGCTATCCGGAAGCTTATTACTACCGCGATAATCAGGGGTATTATCTATCAAACTCTTATCGGGAAACGTTATCTGCGCTCCTTCCATCCTTGGAAAAATGTCCGGAGCTTTTTTATGAGGATACTCTCATTCAGGAAAGGTTTACGTACTACCTTTTTATGAATCAGCTCTTTTCCGTGATCTGCCGGTTTGGGCAGGAAGGTCTCATTAGTGAAGAAGGTTTGCTTGAATGGAGCCGGAAACAGCTTTCCCGTCTTAAAAATGAGATGACTGGACAGGGGAAAGCATTTATTCGCCATATACTCCATTCGGAGAAACTATCCTATAAAGCCAATCTATTAACCCGTCTTCATGATGTGGATGAACTGATGGCGAAGAATGAACAAGCGGTTTACACCTATATACCAAATCCTTTTAACCTAGTGAAGGAGGAGAAATATGCAGAAGCTTCAACCGCTGCCGTATAGGAAAGTTGTTAAACGGATAGTCAGGCAGCTGATGGAGGCAATTCTTTTCGAAGGGTTGATGGATTTTAAAACCGCTTCCCGGCTGGATGACCCTCTATTAACCTTTACCATTTTCACAAGCAAATGGACCTACTTCTGCACGGGGAAAATCACTGCGTTTGACCGTGTACGAATAAAAGAGGGAAGCATCCGCTCCTTGCACTGTAATGGCTCCATCACGGAAACCAGTATGGAGGAATTGGCGGGAGATCTCGTTTCTGATCCAGAGAAAAGAAGCTTGCTTATTCGTGAGCTTGAGCAAACAGTTCTGCTGTCTGAGTGGAATGAAGCTCATCTCAAGACGACCCTTTCCAGACGAGCATTCAGCTATGAGGAACTGGAGTCGCAGATATGGGAAGGGCATCCTTATCATCCTTGTTTTAAGGCAAGAACTGGATTTACGCTGGAAGACCATGCTGCATTTGGTCCTGAAGCAAGACAGTCTTTTACGTTGCAATGGGCAGCTGTCAGACGGGAGCACAGCAAAATCGCACTTCTTGGAGATGAGAAGCGCTTCTGGGAGGAAGAACTCGGACCTTCCATGTTCCGGCAGCTGCTGGCTGAACTGGATGAGAATGGCAAAACCTTTGAAGAATACACCTTTCTGCCCATCCATCCCTGGCAGGTGAAATTTGCAAAAGATGAGCTGGACAAAGGGAAGATCGCCCTTTTGAAAGCAATAGGGGCTTCTTACCGGGCAACACAGTCCGTCCGAACCTTATGGAATGTTTCAAATCCTGAGAAAGCTCATGTAAAACTATCCATGAATATGGTGAACACCTCCTCTCGAAGAACCTTGGACGCTCATGCCATCTGTGCAGCTCCACATATCTCCAAATGGATAGCGGATGTGGTGCAATCAGACCATTTTTTAAAAGAAGAAGCTTCCCTCATCATTCTGAAGGAATATGCAGGGGTTGCCTATCAACCAAATGGGCAAGAAACACGGGCCAAGCTTGGAGCCATATGGAGAGAAAGCATCCGGCTTTATATGAAGGAAGACGAGGAGGCAGTGCCTTTTACAGCCTTGCCACTAATGGAGCGTGACGGCTTACCATTTATTGAGGAATGGCTGAAGCGCTATGGAATCGAAAACTGGCTGAAAAGATTAATGGAAGTAAGTGTGGTTCCGGTCTGGCACTTGCTTGCCTCCCATGGCATTGCCGTGGAGGCGCATGCGCAGAATATGATTCTTCTCCATAAAAACGGCTGGCCGACACGCGTGGCCCTGAGAGACTTTCACGACAGCGCAGAGTACCATTCGACCTTTTTGAAAAAGCCCAGCCATGTCCCTGATTTTGCGCGGATCCATGAACAGTTTAAAAACGGCGAAAATGACAAGTATTATTGGATGTCATCCATAGAAGCGCTGAGAGAGCTAGTGATGGATTCATTGTTTGTTTTTCATTTAAGCGAACTGTCCTTTGTACTCCAGGAGCAGTACGGGTACAGCGAGGGGAAGTTCTGGGAAATTACATATGAAGCGATAGCCGGGCACATGAGCTGCCATCCTGAATTGATTTCACGAAATCGCCTGCTTCAGCATACAGCAACTTTTGTGTATGCCGAGTCGCTTCTGAAAAGGAAGACCCGAAGTGAAGAGTCTAGCGGGTTTCGCCATCTTGTCACAAATTCTTTAGAGGATAGCCAAAAGGAGAATTGAGATGTATTTTGTAAATGATCAGTACTACACACTAGATGAAATCGAAAGACAATATAATGTATTTGAAAATATTCCATACTTAAGAGATTGCAAGAATAGAAGACTGGCAGTTTGTATGCCGGATGTATTTCACTGGTTGGCACTATGTTTATTTGTGCGGAAAAAAGGGGGATCCATTGTCCCAATCCATCCTTCCGTACCAAAAGAAGGGGCGATCCGGATGGCAAGTTTGGCAGGAGGCCATTTCTTGCTTTTTGAAGATATCCACTCACCACTTCACCTATCAGATCAAAAAAATGCAAGGGAGGGTGTACTGGTGCAAATGAGTTCAGGTACAACAGGAGCTCCTAAATGCATTGAACGTACCTGGAATTCGATTGAGATCGAGCTTGAAAGCTATGTTTCTGTATTGTCGGTTGAGCAAAACACCACGACATTCGTTGCCTGCCCGGTTACCCACTCCTATGGCTTGATCTCCGGGGTGTTTGCCTGCTTCAGGCGCGGTGTGGAACCGGTCATTCTGACAAACATGAATCCAAAGTATATTCTAAAAAAACTGAAGGAGCATCCTAATCATATTCTCTATGGAGCGCCTGCATTATTGCATACCTTAACGAGTCTGATTCGTGATGATCAGCGGTTTAATGCAGTGATGACATCAGGTACACTAATGCCTTCTGGTTGGCTCAGAGCATTAAAGAAGGTTTCAAACCGTGTGTTTCAACAATATGGATGTTCTGAAGCTGGATGTGTGGCTATACAGCAGGATGTGAGCGACAGATGTGAAATGGGCTATCCACTTCCACATCTCAAGGTGGAGGCCGGAAGCATGGATCATCCTGGTGAAATTATCATCCATGATTTGGAGAAAACCATCTATACAAAAGATCTTGGCTATATAAAAGACGGACTCCTGTTATTTCTAGCAAGAATGGATGACACCATAAATGTAGCTGGCTTAAACGTTTATCCGCAAGAAGTGGAGGAAGTTCTGATGGCAGAACCAAGAGTTGTAGAGGCGGTTGTTTATAGAAAGCTCCATCCGCTTTCAGGAGAAAGAGTATGTGCACAGTATGTCTGCTCCCAACCAGTTGAGGAGCAGGAGTTACTGAAATGGTGCAGAGACTATCTTGCTCCATATCAAGTACCTATGGAATTTATCCAGGTGGAAGCAATCGAAAAGCTGCCGAATGGAAAGATCAGCCGAAAAAGGCTGGGTGAAGGAGTGCTGGCATGAAAAGACAAGAAATAGTACAGATCATTTATGATATTCTGCAGCACAATTTAAAGCTACCATTTATGGAGGCTTTCCATGAAGGTGCTCGTCTAAATGAAGATTTGTATATGGATTCCATCATGATCCTGCAGTTGATCCTTTATTTGGAAGTGGATCTTGGCTTTGATATCCCAGATGAAATGCTTGTGTCAAAAGATTTCCAAACAGTAGGAAGCTTGGCCGATTTTCTTGAATACCAGCAGAAGCCGGCTACATTGGAGGAGATCCTATGATTAAAGTTCATTGCTTTGTAAGCTGTGTATGCGAGGCAGTAAAAAAGAAAGAAGGTACCGATCACAGACCTTATTATTTTGGGGTATGGGATGCTGATTTCGATATATTGGAGAATGGAATCCTAACCTATCACTCCAAGCGAATCGACCATGATTTTTTCCACCAATGGTATGAAATGCTCTATGGCATTAAGCTTTATAAATGGTATGACGAAAACCAAAGCAAACAAGGAAATATAAATGAAATGCTCAAACTGCTCGAAAATAAGCAGCCTGATCAATATTTAATGGTCATGCTGGACTTGTCAAAGCTACCAGAAAGGGAAAATAAATTTCATCAAAGCCCATTTCCTCATTATGTGATGCTCGAAATGACAGAGAACGAAGAAGAATGGTTGATGTATGATCCGGACTTTCGCTGGGAAGGGGTACTTCCGAAACAGCGGATCCTCTCTGCCATCGAGGATCCTTCTGCAAAAGGTGGCTATTTCTTTGATGCTTCAACCATCATTCCGCCATCTGTAGAAACGGTTGAGGCATATTTTAACACATGCATCAAGCATAGCAGCAACCCGATAACAGATGCTGTTACAAAAATCATCCATCTACATACTGCTGGAGATGAAAAATATCCACTGTCAGGATTGACACTGGCTTTAAGGGAGCTGCCCGTTCTAGCCATCCGGAAATACGCATATGAACATGCCTTTGCGTTTTTCTGGGAATCGCTTGGGTATGACGAGGTAAGCTTTGAAGTCTGGTGCGATGATATCGACAGGCTTGTGAAAGGCTATACGGAAATCCAATATCGGGCCATGAAACTTGCCATGACTGGAAACATGCGTTTAAAGGAAGAAATCACTGCAAAACTACAAGAACAGAATTTCCTGGAATTTAAGATTAAGAGAGGTTTGCAGGAAAGCTTTGAGGCGTGGTTAAAACAGAAGCATTCTCAAAATATGAAGGAGGAAATCTTATGAAACTCTCTCTCTGCACCATCTCTTTCCGACACCAACTACAGTCAATTGACCAGATTGCCCATTGGGCCCAAACACACGGATTCCAAGGAATTGAACTATGGGGTGTCCATGCCAAAAATCTGGCAGAAGATATCCATTATGGAAGTGAGTGGCTAAGCTCACATGGTCTAGAAACGAGCATGCTGAGTGACTATTTGCCACTGGATGCGCCTCTCCCTGCATTAATAGCTGAAATTAATGAGTTATGCTCGCTGGCACATCGTTGGGGAACGAATAAAATAAGGACTTTCGCTGGAAACAAGGGAAGTGCGGATATTAGCAGATTAGAGCGAATTGAGCTTGTTTCCCGCATGAAGATGCTCTGCAAAATCGCTGAAGCAGAAGGAAAGCAAATTCTGGTAGAGACTCATCCGTTTACCCTAACAGACAACCCGTCTTCCACGCTTCAGCTTATTGAGGAAACAGATCATCCGGCGCTCCGGGTAAATTTCGATGTCCTTCATATATGGGAATCAGGGGTGGATCCCCTCTATGCACTCAAACAACTGCGGCCATATATTTCATATTTCCATTTTAAGAATATTGAATCACGCAATCAGCTTTCCGTGTTTGCCTCTACTAATGTATATGCAGCTGCCGGGAGCAGGGAAGGGATGGTCTCCCTGTTTGAAGGTGCAGTGGACTACCGGCTGTTTCTGAGAGAAGCTGCCGATATGATTGAGATGGAGGCTTCACTGGAATGGTTTGGGGCGAATGTGAAAGACATTCTTGCTAAGGACAGCAAGGAAGTCAAGAAGATTCTTCAGCTTGAGAAAGCTAATCAATAAATGAAATTCATATTAATAGTAAAAGCTCAGAGATTCTTGTCTCTGAGCTATTTTGCGGTTTGGAAATATTTAAATATAACAATTTTAAACAAATGTTTGATTATATCTTATATTGGCGTTATAGCGGTGGTGTTTAAAAGTGTTCGTAATTTTTCAACCGTTTTCGCATGGAATATCAGGATAGAAAGCGCTAAAACCCTTCCATACACTATGATGTACCAAGAAAAGGGGAAACCGGTACATGAAAAGTGAGGATGATAAAGAATGATGTTCCAGAAAAAGTGAAACAGGTACATGAAAAGTAGGGTTCGCGAAGGATGATGTCTCAGAAAGAGCAAAACAGGTACAAGATAAGTAAAGTTCACAAAGAATGATGTGCCAGAAAGAATGAAACAGGTATATGAAAAGTAGGATTCGCAAAGAAGATGTACCAGAAAAAGCAGCGTGCCAATAGCATTTCTCTTTTGGGGGATACCGAACATATGGTGGCGAGGGTAAATCTGGTCGATGAAGGGAATTAATTAGAATGTAATATCGAGACATCGCAGGGGATACCAATTCTGTGCTGCCTTTTTGTCGATACAGGCTAAGTTTAGTTCCGCTTTTCTTCAAAGCAGCCCACAACCATACCTTTCCATCCATCCTAAAAGGCCCCTCACTCCATTTTCCAGCTCACGACATACTCCGTATTCTCACTTTACCGCTTCAGCTCCGGTTCCTCTATTTTCCAGTTCCCCTTTATATGGGGTTCAGCCAACATTTTAACAAAAAATATACGCTTAGGATGTTCAGAAGCAAGAAAAGCGAGTTTTCCCGACTCTAAGGTCCGAATGTCCTATAAACTTCATTAGCGGTCATCATGCAGTCTGAAATCAGATTGTTACGTCCACTAAGGCTGTCAGGAACGGGGTGAATCTGCTAATGCTTAGCGTATAAAACCGTCAAAATGTTGGCTCTACCCCTATATTTAGCTGAACATAGATAAAGAAATAAGTTAACAACATTATCAGATAAGGAAAAGCCTCATAAATCCTTCGTTGGTGGGACCCCAGATATAACGAATGATGACGGTACTATAATCAAATTCATCACCACTAAACTAAAAGATCAATTCCATATATACTAAGAAAAGCATGGATCCATATAGGAAACCATGCTTTTTTTACATAAGGCATATTTTGGACATTCCATAACCCTTGTATGGAGTAACTCTTTTCTATGGATTGTAAGCTTATTATTATCACTTAAACGACTATAAAATCCTTTATCATAAAGTAAATGATTGTCATAAATATCTCCAGAAATAAAATCTGAAGGTCTAAAAGCATCATAACCTAAAAAGGTTTCTCCACTTTTCTCGATAAATTCAAACAAACCAAGCATTACATTAAGTCCAGACTTTGCATACTCATATCTTGTTTCTGCGTTCTTTAGAGGGTTTCTCATTAACCCTAGGGACTCTAGGTTTTGTAAAATCCTCAATCTTAGCTTCAATTACCTCAATTTCGTTCGGAAAGGTTACCTCAACATAAACATTGTTAGCTATAGCCTTACCGGTATTGCTTAGCTCAATTTTAAAAGGAACTCCCATTTCAGTTACTCTAATGTATATCTTAATCTCTTGATTATAATTTTTTACTTTCTCAATCTCATCTATCAAATTAGAATTATATTCATTCAATTCTTTTTGATCAATATGTTCTCTAAGGTAGTCAGGAACCAAAGTTTTGTCTATTTCAATAGGTAAATTAAGTGATTTATTTGTAGATTTCTTATAGTATAAGTCAAGTGGTTTCTGCTCATTAATGTTTAACTCCAATATAGGAAAAGCCTTCTCTTGTTTTTGCTTTAATTCATCAAATTCAGCTTTTAACTCCCGATTTTCTCTGCTTGATCCCGCTAACTCTTCTGCAACCTTTGGGGAAATTGCTTGATTAGCTCTAACCCAACCTACTCTCGGATATCTCTTAATAGTTTTGGAATAGCTAATGAAATCCTAGTTGCTAGCTGGTCGGAATTGCTCCAAAAGTTAACCATTTTACTACCTGTGGCTTTTTCTACAAACTTCACTAATTCTTCTCTTTTTCAGGGTCATCTTCCCGTTCAAAAGGTTTAGTAGAAGCATCTCTGTCCATCACAAATGCTAATATTGGTATTCCTTTTTCTTTTGCATAATCGTATTCTTTCACAGTATAACTAATCCCTTCATCACTAACAGCACTATAACGATGCCTAACGGTTTTTATTAAACCAGTCTAATAGAAAAAGTTACTACTACCAAAACTTAAAACCCTTTGAACCAGGCGGTGCATGTTCAATCATATCCATGACCGGGAATGTGTAAGCAAATAAGATTAAGGCAATCGTGATCGAGATCCAGAGTTTCCAGTTTTCGAGAATTTGTGGAGTCTTCTCAGCATCTTTATCTACTTCTCCAATTGGGAATTCCTCGTGTCCGGTTGGTGTTACAAAAACTAATTGAGTGACAATGTACATTAATAACAAAATAGCAACAAATAAAATGGTTCCTCCGAATGCCATGACAACATGATAAGGGATCCAGGTCAAAGCCTCAGGATGGTCTGTATAGGTTGTAAATGATGTTCTGCGTGGGTTCCCCAATAAGCCTGTTGTATGCATCGCACCCGACATAAAGAACATTCCAACTACCCATAATATAGTTTGTACATTGGCTAGTGCATTTAATTTCTTCGTAAAGGTTCGTCCAGTTAAATGAGGTATTAACCAGTAGCCAATCCCAAAAAATGTTAGGGCAACTGAAGTTGCAACCGTTAAATGAAAGTGACCTGTAACCCATAGGGTATTATGAATAACTTGGTTAAGCTGGTTACTAGCATTGATAATTCCTCCAGCACCTGCCGGAATAAAAATTAGCATCCCCATAAAAGGAGCGAAGAATCTAGCATCCTTCCATGGTAGCTTTGTTACCCAACCGAATAGTCCTTTTGCTCCTTTTTCACGTCCATAAATTTCAAATGTAGCAAAGAGTGAGAAGGCTGTCATTAAGGATGGAATAATTACCATAAAGGTGAGTACAACTTGAGTGTATTTCCAGATTGGGCTAATACCGGGCTCTAGGAGCTGATGGTGAAAACCAACTGGAATTGAAAATAGTATAAAGAGTACAAATGAAAGACGTGCTAGTGAATCGCTAAAGATTTTACCTCCAATGATTTTAGGGATAATAGCATACCAACACATATAAGCTGGGAGTAACCAGAAGTATACTAATGGATGACCAAAATACCAGAATAGTGTTCTACTTAATAAAATATTAATGGTTTCAACCCATCCAAACGACCATGGAATGAACTGAAATAGGACGGTTGCTGCAACTCCAAGTGTCGCAATAAACCACATCGTCATTGTAGCAATAGCCATAAAACTTAAAAGAGGAGACAATTGTCCTTTGTTTTCTTTTTTCCATGAAGAATACGTATGAATCATACCAGCAAAGCTAATCCAGCTTCCAACAACTATAAGAGCTAATGCGATATAGTACCATGGTGATGCTTGAAGTGGAGCGTAAAAGGTATAAAGAACAGTTGCTTTATTAAGTAAAATTAAGACCGTACCTAAAACAGTACCTATTAGCATCACATAGAACCCGATCCAGCCAAGCTTTCTAGAAGCAGCTGTTAAATCATTTTGGGTTCTCGCTATACATGCATATAAAAACCCGATAATAAAGAAAGTTGTAAAGATGAGTCCCAATAATACCCCGTGAGCTGTTAATAACTGATAATACCCAATACCTGCTGGTAAGGTAAGAGAACCACTTCTTACTAATGTTTGAAGTAAGCCTGCAAAAGCCCCGATGAGAAGAGCAGTAAAGGCAACAACCAAATGAATAAGTACTAGTTTTGAATCTTGTTTTGACAAGCGCATATTATTCTACCACCTTAATTTTCGTTCCCATAAGTTGATGACCAATTCCACAATATTCATTACATAGTAAGAGATAGTCTCCTGTTTTAGTAAATACCTGAGTATAGGAATTGATATGCCCTGGAACAATCATCATGTTGACGTTTGTTCCTGCTAAAGCAAATCCGTGAACAACATCCTTACTAGTTACAACAAAATGAACCTTCGAGCCTTTTGGGATCTCCACTTCACTAGGTCTAAAGGTAAACGCTTCAGCCACCATCGTTAACTGGTATTCGTTATCCCCAATTTGTTTTAAGCCCGGCTCATTAAATGGCGGAGTTTGATCAACAAGCTCAGGATCTATGATTGTTAAATCACTTGGTGGAATATGGTCCATCGCGAATGCGGTAAAACCTATGATAGAAAGAAATATTACTATTGTTGCTCCTCCGAGCATTAACCAAATTTTTTCGTATTTATGAAGATGCATTTAAAAATCACTCCTTTTTCTCTATAATCTTTGAATAAATAATGCATAAACAGTTATCCAGGATAAAACAATAAATGCCCCTAGTAATAGTACTGAAACAAATGTCCCTTTCAGGTTTGACTCCTTTTCGTGTGGAACTTTAACCGGTGTGTCTTTCTTCACACTTGGTTGCATAAAAACGCCCCTTTCTCATGTTTAGAAATTTAAACAAATCATTGGTCAACTCTAAGTAGTACTAAGTTGAGCGGGATACATAGCTATATTCTAGGGGAAAAAGGGGTTAGTAGGTTGTGATAAAAATCACAACCTAGCACTATTTAATTTGACAATCCTGTTAACAATGGAAGTGGTTTTTGTTTTAGGTTGTTTTCGTTACTAATAACCGTGTCTGTTGATTGCAACTCCAGGATGCTCGCTTTCTGTGGGGCGCGAGAAAGGATGGTTATTTTCACTACTTTCGCTACAATCAACATTTGTTTAAATCTTGATTCTTGCTAAAAACAACATTCTTTACGAAAACAGCCTTGTCTTAACTGTATAAGGTTAAACTGATAAAGGATTTTCTTACTAAGACACATTTTTGTCAAAAAGGATATTGTAGTCTGTGAGGAATATCACTGGTTAATTGTTTTTGTTTCGATAAAATGAAAATAAATAGAAGAGGGGTGATCATTATATTCTCGTTCGTAACGGCATTCGTCATTTTAGCGAGCATTATGATAATTATTACGATGGAGCTTTCGTCCGATTCTGATGAAGGCGATGAGCCATTCAACAAGTCAGTCTGACTAAGGTAAGAAACCTGATAATGAACTTATCAGGTTTTTTGCACCTCTATTTTGAAATGAATTATGAGAAAACTAAAATGAAGTAGGATTCAATTTATTGAATAAGGGATTTATACTTGTGAAAATGAGTGTATTCCCTGATGTTTTTTCAAACAAAATTAGGATATATTTACACAAAATAAATAAAATGGAGAGAAATATATGACACTTCTTAGTGCTAGAACAATGTCAAATGTGATTCACTCAATAGAGGAAGAACATAAAAGAATTGCTCATGAATTACATGAAGGTATAGCACAAACCCTATATAGTGTTTATAGTGGTTTACAATATATTGAAAACAAAACAGAGGATAAGGACTTGTGTAAATACACGAGCGAAATGACTTTAATGATTGAAAGAACCATTGAGGAATTACGTTGGTTCTCCATTGACCTCTATCCAGCATCACTTAGCTTACAAGGAGCGTTTGCTGCGCTTAGAGCTTATGCTACTATATATACAAAAACATATGGTATTGAAATTCAACTACTTGAAAATGATACAAAAACTACAATTTCTTCCTTTCAAGAAACATTGCTATTTCGTATATGCCAAGATATGCTAAAAGCAGCCGCAGTCTATTCGGAGACCGAAAAAATAACGATTCTATTTGAGTGGAACTCTTATAATGTGAACATTACTATTTTCATAAAAGGAATTGGTAAACAGATTATCCAATCACGTGAATTTCAAGAAGAGATAAAAAAGGCAAAAGTAAAAGCACTTCTAATTAATAGTGAAGTGACACATGGATATAAAGAAGAAGGCGAAATATCAATCATTATATCCATTCCATCGGGGAAAGAGGTGATAGTAGATGATAAGGGTCTTATTAGTGGATGATCATGCTGTAGTAAGAACAGGTTTGAAAATGTTACTGAACTCAATTGAAGGAATGGAAGTAGTTGGGGAGGCAACAGAAGGTGACGAGGGTATAAGAAAAGCTAAAGAACTTTTGCCAGATGTTATTCTAATGGATCTAAGCATGCCACATGGGAAGGATGGGTTACTTGCTACAGCGGAGATCCAGCAACTTCTGCCACAAGTTCATGTTTTAATACTTACCATGCATGACGATGAAGAATATTTATTCAGAGCAATTAAAACGGGTGCCTCAGGTTGTGTATTAAAAAGTGCACCACATGATGAGCTTGTTAGGGCAATTCAATCTGTATCTGTGGGATCAGCGTATTTATATCCTTCAGCGACAAAGATGCTCATGAAAGAGTATGTAGAAAATTTGAAGCGCGGCGTAAATAATGATACGTATTCACTTCTTTCTGACAGAGAAAAAGAAGTGCTGACGTTAATTGCAAAAGGGTTTTCAAATAAAGAAATAGCAGAGCATTTATTTATCGGCGTAAAGACTGTAGAAACGCATAAAGCAAAGGTTATGGAAAAGTTAAAGGTGAGAACTAGGCCAGAATTAGTAGAATATGCAGTGAAAAAGGGGTTATTGAGCTACGGTCTTTAAACAATAGAATAGAGTGATATAATGGAATTCGAAAATCTAATGAAGCAAGCCTACCATAATCTGTACGACTTAATAAAGTGTGATTTTATCGGTATTGCCTGTCACGATAATAAACAAAAAGAAATAGGTTGGAATTATGTAATCGGTAATCAAAACAATAAATGCACACGAATTACAGTTCGTTATGGGAAAGGAATCGCTGGTCAGGTTATTCAGACAGGAAGACCAATGCTTATCTCTTCTTTCCCGAGCAAAGATATGAATGTGATAAATTTCCCTATTTTATTAGCAGAAAAGCTAGTTACTTCTTTTGCTGTCCCCATCTTTAAAGAACAAACTATATGGGGTGTATTATTAGTGGGCTATAGAGAAAGCCATGAATTTAGTGAACAAGAACATGATCAAGTTAAGATTTGCGTCACTCAAATAGAGCATGGATTGCGTCTTTTGTCATAATCATTGAGGTGAAAAGATTGAATAAAAAACATCCGAAGTATTATCAAAATGAAGGATCAAGTTCTGAACCCGAAATAAATGAAGAGGATATATTTAGTAAGGTTCAGGAGGAGCTCCAGAGCTCAATCGAAGAATTGTCGGATTTAAAGTTTGCTTTAGATGAGTCAGCAATAGTTGCCATCACGAATGCAAAAGGGATTATTTCCTATGTAAATGATAAATTTTGTAAAATCTCAAAGTATGATAGAGATGAACTACTTGGAAAAACTCACAAGTTAATAAATTCTGATTTTCACTCTAAAGATTTCTTTAGAGATCTATGGGAAACAATTCGAGTGGGAAGAGTTTGGAAGGGTGAAATCAAAAACAAAGCTAAGAACGGATCTTTCTATTGGGTGGATACAACCATTGTTCCTTTTCTTGATAAAGAAGGGAAACCTTATCAATTTTTAGCGATTCGTTATGAGGTAACAGATAGAAAAATAGTTGAAGAAGAATTGAAAAATATGATGACTAAAATGATTGGACTTCAAGAACAAGAGCGGAAAAGGATTTCAAGTGAGCTCCATGATGGGGTCGGACAAAATTTATATAGTTTATTAATTAGCATAAGCCGACTTAAAAATGAACTCGATCATCCATTATTAGACCAAATGCACGATGAAACAACAAATTTAATAGAAGATATCCGAAATATTTCTTGGGAACTGCGACCATCGGTCCTAGACGATTTAGGCCTAGTTCCCGCGATTCGAACGTTTATTCATCGATTTTCAACTCATTTTGACATAAGAATTGAATTTAATTGTTCCTTAAAGCGTAGATTGACTTATGAAATGGAAACATCGATTTATCGGATTCTGCAAGAGGGGTTAACCAATATGAGAAAATATGCTGGGGTTGATATAGCATATGTGACAATAACGGAACTTAATAACCAAGTCGAAGTTGAGATAAAGGATTATGGCTATGGTTTTGATACAAAGAAAAGAAGAGGTATCGGTTTATTTAGTATGGAAGAGCGTGCAAAATCAATTGGTGCTGAAATTAAAATTTCCTCTGACCAAAATATCGGGACAACCATTCTATTAAAAATTCCAACTGCATAAAGTAGATAAGAAGATCGCGTTTTGGGTCTTCTTTTTTCATTCCTTTCTAATACACAATAGCATCTTTAAGCTTAAGAACGGTTTTCTTTCATGGCTATCGCAAGACGATAATCATCTTCATTTTTGATCGAATATATGAATGATGGTGAAATTCTATTCTTAAGAAACATTTGTTCACTTATACCTAAATAAGAGGTTTGTTCAATGAAGTGAAATGCATCATTATAATCACTACTCCATTTTAAATCTTCAAATGTTGGAAGAAGACCTTTACTATAAATTCCATGAAGTGGATATGTTTCTCCTTTCACGTAAGGTAAGATAGCATGGTATTCAGAGTTTTCTAGCATAGATGACATATATTTAGCTGCCTTACTAGAGATAAATGGCATACCACTTCCTACAATCCAAAGATAAGGATGTGTAGAAAGAGATAATGCAGAGAACATTCCTCCTAATACTCCTTTATCCTTATGAAAGTCTGTAATTATCCGAATATCTGATGAAACACTCGAAAGAAACAAGGGAGGTGTATTAGTAACAATTACAATTTCCTTACATAGTTTCTTCATCTCTTTAATCTGGTAATCTAATACCCTTTTTTTGTTCAAAGGTAAAAATGATTTTAAAGTCCCATTAATATTGTCATCTTTTCCCCCGGCTAAGATCACTCCTGTTAACAAATCGCCACTTCCTTTCAACCACCCTTTTTTAAAATATAAATCATTTTTTAAACTATAGCAGTAAGATAAATCACACTAGCTTTGAGAAGATGGGTTTCTTTTTCGAGAAAAATAGGGATAAAACAGAGGAGGAATGAGGGGATTCCCTGATTATTTAAATTTACCCCCTGGCTTATAATAAAAGTAGAATAAAACTTTTGTAATAGGCGGTGTTATGTTTGATACCAATGACAATAAATAGCAATCAAGTACACAATACGAATCATTTTACTGATGAGAACCTTACTAAAATGAAAGATATTATGTATGATTATAAAGTTGAATCAGGAACGAATATTTTCTGGGAAGGAGACCCATCTGATAAATTATATTTCATTAAAAAAGGGATAGTTAAATTATCAAAGATGACTGATGATGGGAAGGATTTAACCTTTTATTACTTTGGTCAGGGAGATATGTTTGGAGAGTTCGATTGTTTTGTTAAAGACACCTGTACCTTTAGTGCTGTAGCTATACATGATTGTCAAATTGGAGTTATTCAACAAAGCGATTTGGAAGTCCTTTTATGGAAAAATGGAGATTTTCCGATAGAATTCATGAAATGGATGGGTGTCATGCAACGTTTAATGCATGTAAAACTTCGTGATATCCTTTTTTATGGAAAAAATGGAGCACTTGCGTCAACTCTTATCAGAATGACCAATACGTTCGGAAAAGTAGAAGATAAATACATTATAATAACAGAGAAATTTACAAACTCTGATATTGGTTGCCTAATAGGCGCAACTAGAGAGACTGTAAATCGAATGATTGCCCAGCTAAAAAAAGATCATGTACTAGATATTGAAAATGGCTACTTAGTGATATACGACCTCGACTATTTAAAGGGTATTTGTCATTGTGAGGGCTGTCCTAAGGAAATTTGTAGGTTATAGGGAAATACCGGTGCCAGGCACTCACCAAAATTCAGATAGTGCCTGGCACTATTTTTTGATATCCTGTAAAAATTGGATACTGTATTTTGCCGTTTTTTTTGATAAATAAAATTTATTCTTTACCGATTTCACATTAAGATAAAAGGGATTATTTATGTAACCTTAGTAAATCATACTACTAAGGAGGGATTAACATCTTATGAATAATCATCATAATTATACTTCCGTAAAAGTGGTAACAGCTGATCCTTCTGCACTAGGGTTGTTTGGATTAGCAATGGTAACCCTTGTAGCGTCATCACAAAAATTAGGATTGACAGAAGGAACCGCGTTAATATTGCCATGGGCTTTCTTTCTAGGCGGTCTGGCACAATTAATCGCAGCACTTATAGACGCTAAGCACAATAATACATTTGGTACAACAGCATTTGGTGCATTTGGCCTATTCTGGTTTGGAGTTGGGACAACATGGCTGATTCAATCTGGGGCTTTAGGTGAAAATTTACTAGCAATTGCAGATTCTAAGCAATTAGGTGTTGCATTCGTAGGGTACTTAATCTTTAGCTTGTTTATGACAGTCGGGGCCATGGTCACTCATAAAGTTCTGTTTTTTATTTTTGTCCTAATTGATTTATTATTTATTGGGTTATCATTAAGTTCATTTAATATAATGTATGAATTTTCATATATGCTAGCGGGTATCGCAGAATTAATGATTGCTTTACTATCTTTTTATGGTTCTGCTGCAGCAGTTTTAAATACTCATTTTGGACAAGTAATCTTACCAGTAGGCAAACCGTTTGGTGTGTCTAGAAATAACAATTAAAAAGAAAATGTAAACATTGCTGCTTAATAAATTATACAAAACGACTCTTCACTTCAAGTAAAGAGTCGTTTTTGATTTTAAAATAGATGAATATTTTTTTGTACATGTTGAAAAATTAGTTCACTTTTCTACCGCTTTAAATGGTGATTAAGAACCCTAATATTGAAATTATAAATAGTAATGCAAAGTGAGTTACATATAGTAGAGTTGATATCAACAATTACTTCTCGGGAGGTACTTTTTATGACGATAAAAAAAGAACTGAGAGTAAAACAAGTTATAACAGAATATTTCCCAATGTTACGTTCTTTTCCTTCATGCATATTAGACATAAAAAGCGAAACAGAAAGAGAGGATTGATCTCTTGCAATTTCGCTTCATCCAATAACAATTTCTTATCTTTGTAAAATAGATACATTAAATTTAAGTAACTAATCTTCACTTATAGTATTGAAAGTATTCATACACGAAACAGACTAATGGATTATAGACCAAATAAAAGAACCCTAATAATAGGAATTAGGCGGAAACAAGATGCAAGACATAAAAAAGAAAATTAAAATACATGACCCAGTCCTAAAAAACACCGAGAAATTAGATTGATATGAAAGAAGAGTTTACCATTTTTTCTTTGTGCATTTTCTATTATCGGCAAATATCGCAATTAAGGTACCGGACAAAACAGTCATCCATAAAATGAGGTCCATTTTTTCATCTCCATTCGTTAGTTTAAATAGTATACGTCTAATAAGAGTAAAGGATTCATTAAAGATAAAAAAACAGAAAATGGAAGGAGGGGGGACTTTGCAACAACTTGATTTATTTAGAGAAATTAAAGTAGACAACTTCGCTGGCGTTGCTGGTGTAAGCACAGGAATTGAAAAGGCTACAGGTAGCTAAGCAGTACAACGGTACTGTTCAATATTCAATAAATAATGAATTCCACAAACGAGCGCTATTTCGGAAGACCATAAGCCTAATTCCTGGGAAAATAAGCAGAAGTTTTAGGCTTGTTCACTTCAAAAATCCTTATTTTTCTATTGGTTTATATGCTGATATAGAGTAGTACGAGGCAACTGCTGGTAAAAAAAATGACAGAGATGGTACACTTTTTTAATGTAATCAATCAAATATACTTTTGATACTTTAGGTTATTCAATACCATATACCATTTTATATATTGCCTTTGAATAGGATAATTGATTCGTAGTTTTCCCATTAACTAGGAAGACTCCTATATATAGTGATGCTTTTACGAAAGTAAAACATATCTTCATGTTTAGGATAATCCTCAATTGAATCTACTTGTATGTCTAAATGGATGAGGTCTTACCCATATTCATAATTATTTAAAAAAAGTACCCAGGCACTCTTCATCTTTTGTAATGTTAGGCTTACTCTGAATGTACTGACTTTTGAATAATTTCTCTTGAGATGTAATAGAGATATATTCTAAGAGTGTTCTCTCTTTGCCATTAACTAATGCATAATTAACTGAAAACAAGCCATCAATAAACGTTCCGTACTCCTTTGTAATATTTTGTTTAAGCAATGACAATAATTTATGATGATAATTCTAAAATGCTTTGCGAGTGCGAAAGTCAATGTTTACAAAAAGGTCACCGTGTTCTTCGAATCCTACATCCTTATTTTATTAGAGGCCACTGAAAAAGTAGTTACTATCGAAAAATGAGCTATTTTAGGGAGTTTTAGGGAGTATATGTTGATTGGAACGGATGTGCTAGGGCACCTGCGGGATGGGTGGGACAGGTGAGGCCCATGCGCATGGCGTTTACGCCGAGGAGGCTCACCGCCCACCCCGGGGAATGGTGCATCCTCTCGTTACAATCAACAGGTATTTTAGCACATTTTTTTTAAAAAAAGGACTTTTTCAGCAGTCTCATTTTATTACCAATGTTTTTTAATTCATTTACAGGGAACCGACCATCAGTAAATGAAATTGCCGGTAGTCTCCCCAAGAAGAGATTTGCTGCAATCTCGCTGTATCCGGACATCACAAAAAAAGATTTATCCATATTTAAATCCGTATTACTTGTTCAGTCCATCTCCACTTTAGTATTATTATAATGTAAGAATAATTATCTGCCACAGCAATAGTTGGCAACAATAGTTTTAGATAGAAGTTTACTATTTTTAATTATTTTTAGGAGGGTTTATAAGATGGAAAACAATGGTCATGATAACAATGATAAACAGCGCCACACTGCGGCTGGAGATGCACAATGTCCGGTAACAGGCGGGCACAGCGATAGCGCGATAACGACATCGAACAAACCAGGCAAAACGCAAAATAAGGACTGGTGGCCGAATATGCTCAATTTGAATATTCTCCATCAGCATGATAAAAAATCGAATCCGCTAGGGGAAGAGTTTGATTACAAAGCGGAATTCGAGAAGCTGGATTATGATGCTTTAAAACAGGACCTTCGTGATTTGATGACAAACAGCCAGGAATGGTGGCCAGCTGATTATGGCCATTACGGAGGATTATTCATCCGTATGTCATGGCATGCCGCAGGTACGTACCGTACGGCTGATGGCCGCGGAGGTGGTTCTACCGGAAACCAGCGTTTTGCGCCACTCAACAGCTGGCCGGACAACGTAAACTTGGACAAAGCACGCCGTTTGCTATGGCCGATTAAGAAAAAATACGGAAATAAAATCTCTTGGGCCGATTTGCTGGTGTTAACGGGTAACGTAGCACTTGAGTCGATGGGCTTCAAAACCTTTGGATTCGGTGCAGGCCGGGAAGATGTTTGGGCACCAGAAGAAGACGTTTATTGGGGCAATGAAAAAGAGTGGTTAGCAGATACTCGTTATTCTGGTGAACGCGATTTGGAAAATCCTCTTGCTGCGGTTCAGATGGGCTTGATTTATGTGAATCCGGAAGGGCCGAACGGTAAGCCGGACCCTGTTGCTAGTGCCGTCGATATCCGCGAGACGTTTGCGCGCATGGGAATGAATGATGAAGAAACAGTTGCGTTGATCGCAGGTGGGCATACGTTCGGTAAATCACATGGCGCTGGAGATCCTTCCAACGTAGGTGACGACCCGGAAGCAGCCGTTATGGAAAACCGTGGACTTGGCTGGAAGAGCACGTATGGTTCCGGCAAAGGCCGCGATACCATTTCAAGTGGTATTGAAGGCGCTTGGACTGCCAATCCGACGCAATGGGATAACGGCTATTTCGAGCAATTGTTTGGATACGAGTGGGAGCTGACGAAATCTCCTGCCGGTGCATATCAATGGACTGCAAAAGATCTATCAGAACACCAGATGGCACCTGATGCAGAAGATGCTTCGATTAAAGTGAAAACGATGATGACTACTGCAGACATGGCGCTGCGCATGGATCCGGCGTATGAAAAGATTTCCCGCCGTTATTATGAAAATATGGAAGAATTCCAAGATGTGTTTGCTCGTGCATGGTTCAAACTTCTCCACCGCGACATGGGGCCAAAAGAGCGTTATTGGGGACCAGAAGTTCCGGAAGAAGTATTGATCTGGCAAGATCCAGTACCACAAGCACCTGGCACTTTAAAGTCCAAGGAATTGGATGAACTGAAAGGGAAAATCCTGGAGAGCGGATTAGACTCTCAGCAATTGGTTAAAACAGCTTGGGCTTCTGCCAGTACATACCGCGATTCAGACAAACGCGGCGGTGCAAACGGTGCGCGCATCCGATTCGCTCCTCAACGCGGATGGGAAGCAAATGAGCCTGAAGAGTTGGAAAAGGTGCTCAGCTTCTATGAAAAATTGCAAGCAAGCACTGACAATAAAATAAGCATTGCCGACTTGATTGTGCTTGGAGGAAATGCTGCGCTTGAACAAGCTATAAAAGCAGCTGGTTTTGATATCGAAGTTCCATTCACGCAAGGCCGCGGGGATGCACTCGAAGAACAGACCGATGCTGAAAGCTTTGATGTGTTGGAGCCGGTTTCAGACGGTTTCAAAAACTACCAAAAGAAGGAGTACTCAACAAGCCCGGAAGAAATGCTGCTTGATAAAGCGCAATTGCTTGGCTTAACAGCGCCAGAAATGACAGTGCTGGTGGGCGGTATGCGCGCATTCGGCGCAAACTACCAAGGAGCGACAGAAGGAGTCTTCACCGATACTGTCGGCGTGCTGACAAATGACTTCTTCGTCAACTTATTGGATATGAACATTGAATGGACGCCAGCAGAGTTCAATAAATACGAAGGCAAAAACAGTGTGACAGGCGAAGTAGTCCACACAGCAACACGTTTTGACTTAGTGTTCGGCTCTAATTCGATGCTTCGAGCAATTGCCGAAGTTTACGCACAAGACGACAACAAAGAAAAGTTCGCTCGCGACTTCATTAAAGCATGGAACAAAGTAATGAATGCCGATCGTTTTGATGTGAAAAAATAAATAAAAAAAGCTTGGGCACCAGTATAACGGTGGCCAGGATCCTTTTGCCGCAGGCACTCTTTTTTACTGGAGTGTTTGTGGGTTTTTATTTTAATCGAAAGATACAATGAAAGGTTACTAAAGATTTTTTAATTGTAAAATGAAATTAATTGATTTAATAAAATAGTATGAAGCGATCTTTATAAGATGTTAGAATAGAAATATTTCGAGGCAAATTAACGCGATTTTACATAATTATTTTAGAGATGTTCGGTACGAAAAATTAAATGTAGTGAACAGACAACAAAACTCGTTTTTATGTGCTACGTATCATTACTGTTAATCCAAATACTCTTTAGGTTTTTCTTTATGCTTTCTATTTTTAACCTCAGTGAATATGTTATCTGACACACTTGTTTTAGTTTTTGGTGTTTCATTTGGAGAATTAGATTGATTTAATTCAATCAGCGATTTCAGCATCTGAATATCCTCTTTAGTAGCGTATTGTTTATCAGACTTTAACATATATCCTAACTGACCGTTCGTTTCTATTATAGCCCATTGTAAATCAGTAAAATGCTGAATGTTTTGTTGTCTCATTCGTACTTCAAGCATATCAACCGTTAACCGCAGCTTCTTTAAATTGCTTTCATTAATTTGGCCATTTTCAACTACTACAAGTCCTTTCCCATAAATTAATGTTTCAAGAGCATTCGATTTCAAAACGATATACTCAATTAAAACAAGTGTAGCTACCATTAAAAATGTAATCACCATTGTAATCCAAATGTTCCTATCCCCGACAGGTTGAATAATTAATGACCCAACAGCTATCATAACGACAGTCTGAGCAACAGTGAGCTGTGAGATTGATTTTCTTCCAGCTAATCGTAAGATCAGGATTCCTCCTATCACGACGACAATAGCTTTCCATATGAAATGTAAATCCAAAAATATCTCCTCTTTTCAAATGTTGCTAAAAATATATTAACCATACTCCGATCAAAAATAGTTAGATAAATTAAGCTAATACAAGGTAATGGCAAGAAACCAATGAATTATTCTGTAAGTAATTATTCGTTAGTGGAGTGTCTTATATAACCAGTACAATAGAACGGCAGCATATTGCTGTTACGTCTAATTTTCTAAAGATTTTTCTTTTTTTCAACGTTTTCAATTGTTTCCCCGAAAAGAGTATTATATAACCTGCTCTTAGGCTCATATATTTTTTGAGAAGACCATAGTCCATGATGTCCGGAGAATAGATAGCTGACTAAACAAGCAACAAAAAAGTACTCTAACCCTTTTCCATCAAACATCTCCATTGCCAGAAGGAAAGCTGCTATAGGGGTATTATCCCCTCCACTAAAAACAGCGATTAATCCTAATGAAGCGAGAAATGACATAGGTAAATCGATGAATGTGTGTAAGCTATTGCCTAATGTTGCTCCAATGAAAAATAAAGGTATGGCTTCACCGCCAACAAAGCCGGTACCAAGAGTGACTGCTGTAAATATTAGCTTGGCCAAGAAAGCAAAGGGTGGAACGTCTTCTGTAAAAGATTGTTCTAACATCTGTATTCCTCGGCCATTGTAATCTTGTGTACTAACTATTAAAGTTAATATCACAATGACAATACCTCCAAAAAAGGCTCTTTTCATATGGTTTTTTTTGAAAAGTTTCTCAGAGAATTTTTCTATCCCATGTCTCAACTGACAGTATAAAACACTTACTAGGCTAAAAAGGACTGATAGAAGAATAACTATTATAAATGTAATAATAGTTATTTCCGGTACGGTTTGTATTATAAATTCTTCGTGTTTATGTCCCCAAGCTGCTGTAGTTACATAGTGACCAACAAAGCTTGCCGTAAGACAAGGAACAAGTGCTTCAAATTTCAGCCTCCCTAGAGCAGCCATCTCCATCCGAAATACAGCGCCTGTTATAGGTGCTCCAAAGGCAGCCCCAAAACCAGCACTTATACCGCTCATAATTAGAATTTTCTTATCAAATCTATTTACCTTAAATAATTTATTGATCGTTGCAGCTACACTTCCGCCCATTTGGACAGCTGCACCTTCTCTTCCAGTTGAACCTCCAAAAAGGACGGTGACAAAAGTCGCGAAATAGACGATAGGTCCCATTCTCCGCGGAACCTCTTTTTTTCCATGAACTGAGTCTATTACTAGATTATTTAGTTGAGCAGTGTCATTCAAAGTATTATTCAAAAATACCTTTCCGTAGTTCATATATATGTATCCTATGATAATTCCTCCAAAGGGGAGAAGGAAGATAAGCCAATCCCTTTTTGATCGTATATCGTCTCCTAGATAATCGTTTATCTCTAAAAGGAAATAGGTTGTCGAGCCGACAACTATACCAATTATGCTGCCAAAGAAAATCCATAGAAACATAACTGAAAAAAGTTTTTATACTTTAACAGCATTCCCCAATTCGCCTCTTTTCTTTCTTTGAAATTCAATTCTATTGTTGCCTATTGTATTAAAATTAATCAAACAAATACCCATTGAAAATAGGTTCCTGGGACAGGAACAAACACGAATGTTTAAACTTTCATGATTGTTTGTTTCACAGGGACCCTCTTACAAAAAAATGACCGTATCACGGTTCAAATAGAAGATTTTAAAAAATTGTGTTAAACATTAAGATAATTATTGTTTATAACCAAACAAAAGGACCAGCGTTGTCCCCAAAGCTGGTCCCATCTATAATCCTCAATTTTCAACAGTAACTTCGAGCCCGCCGACACCAAAGTCCAAATCTATGTCTATTTTTACTGGAGCATTCTCGTAGGCTTCGTTAATATAGACACCATCACCTTGTGAAATAAGACCGCTTATATCTGTTCCGCCAATACCTTTGTCAACTTTTATTTTGACACCAACGTTTTTTGGAACAATAATTTCTGTATCACCCACTCCGTTTGAGATTTTAGCGTCGAAGCTATTTTTCCAATCACCGCTTAAATCAATGAGTGTTTTTCCTACCCCTGTACTAATAGTTAGACTTGCTAATTGTAGACCGGCTAGATTTAGTTCTGTGCCTGTCGCACCTGAATCAATATTCAAATCAATTGGAATATTATTCGAAAGTTCTACATTCCACTCGTTTTGATAATTGGTAAAGTTAGTTATTTTTTTTGTGCTTGGTTGATCAATGGAGAGATTACCTGTGTTCCCCTTTAAATCATAATTGAATTCTGGCTTCATTTTAGCAGTGCTGTATTCAAATGATCCATTTGCCCAGTCCTCCGAACCTCCATTAACAGTTAGCTCGCCTGCTCCTAAGTGCAGATCAATCTTGAGACGAGGGGACAGGTCCCTCGTCTCACTTTTCCCTATTGAGTCTGTAACTTCTTTCTTTAACCGGTCTAATTACTCCTCGATATAAAAAGTGCTACATGTATCAATTTATGATAAAATCTTTAACTAAGGGAGGTGATAACAATGGAAGAGAAAATTCTTGCTGCATTACAACAAATCAATGCCAAACTATCCGGTCATGATGAAATGTTTAAGCAGATTAACCACAAACTATCCGGTCATGATGAAATGTTTAATCAGATTAACCACAAACTATCCGGTCATGATGAAATGTTTAATCAGATTAACCACAAACTATCCGGCCATAACGAGATGTTTAAGCAGATTAACCACAAACTATCCGGCCATAACGAAATGTTTAATCAGATTAAGGAACAACTTAAAGAACATAGTGTAATTTTAGGTGCTTTAAAAACGGGTCAGGAAGCAACCACTGCAGAAATTTGTGAACTTAGGCTCCAAAATGCTAAAGACTTTGGCATGCTTAAAGAACAAATTAAGGAAATGGAAATTAGCCAAGACTTATTAAAAGAGGATACCTGGGACAACAAAAAAGATATTCGTCGTATTCAACAAACGATGGGGATGAGCTAAGTCATATTCTTGGACAAGTCAGCATCTAAAGAACCACTTTGTTTTGCCCCTACAAAAAGTACCTCAAAGATTTAACTCGTTGTCTCTCACCTTATATTTCGTTAAATAATTTACGTAAAAATAAAAAGTAGTTTCTCTTTAATTAAGGGGCGCAGTTAAATCTAAATCCAGAACGGATTCAGGCTGTGTTCCCTTTTTATGTAAAGTCGGACAGGGGGAATGACTCCTTGTTGCAACACCTCGTCCCCAAAAGTTTTCTCGAAATAAAGGGAAATAATGTCAATTGAAGAATATAAGTATTTATAAAAAATTAAAACTAGTATAGGAGTTATCTCTACGAAAAGAATATCAATTTATAAAAATGAAAGTGGCAAGCAAAGTAACATTTATTGGCCCCCATTTTATGGAGCGGGTATCATATTAAGGTTAGCAACTTTTTTACCAGAAAAAATTGTGTGTTCCATTCTTGTTTCACCATCGGGAATGAAAGTGCAAGGAAGGAAGCGTGGAACCTTGAAAGAGAAGAATTGCAGCGGTAGGCAATGGCTTTGAATTGTTTATGTCAGCTACAACAGATGATAGTGCGGGAACGAATCAGTGGAAAAATGGATCTTAGCTATTTATATATCAGGCTCTGTTAAAGTTTAATTTTGATTTTTACTATGATAAACGGACTTCTAATTATATGGGAGTCCGTTTCATTGTTACTAATGGCTTCTTGAACTAACGCAACCGTTTTTTGTTGAAGTAGATTTTTTCACAATCTAAAAACCTTGGTCACTTCTAATTTCAACACCATTAGGGTCAACAATAGGTGATGAAACAAGGTTTTTTATTACCGCTTGTTTGATTGTAACTACATCTCCAACTTCTGAGCTAATATTATATGTAGAATTTCCGAACAGAGTAAAAAGGTTGTTTTCTAATCCTGCTTTTTTTATTACCAACTTTAATTCTTGGATTTTCACCTGGTGATTCAAGGAGTCTACTACTTCTTCATTGGTTTGAAGCTCCATTCTAAAATTATATGGTGTTGCAATAAGGGTTCTTCGTTCTCCTTTATCAACTTTCCAATTGAGTTTATTGGCATTTTCACATGTCTTCATTTGTTTGTTTCTTTTTCAGAAACAAAGAAACCAATATGGTTAAACATTCTCTTTTTTCCGTATCCCAAAGTAATATTTATAATTCCTTTCCTTGCCTCAATAATTCGAAAAAGGATATTTTTCTCTCGAAAGTCATCCCATCTTAAGGGAGGATTAAACTTTTGGAAGTCACCCTCGTATCTTCCTATACGATGAGAAATGACAAACCCATTTTCTACATAGAATTTTTCCATTTCTTCTACAAATGGCGTCCGAAAATGATAATGAAAAAGCATAGATTGCACCTTTTTTTTGTATATTGTTTTTTTTTACGAAAAAAGACTTGGAATAAATCGTATTGGAGCTAACTCAATTACCTATCTTAATCATGACTCTGTTGTACTAAAACAAATTTCAGATGTAGCAGTCGAGAAAATAGCTTCAAAATATAAAAGTAATGGTAAACAAATATTCATTTCCTTTGATAAGATATCTGCCTATAGTTCGGTTAGTCAAAAAACATTTAAGGAAAATAAAGTGTTAGATTTGTAAGTAAATGGATAGGAGCTGTTCGGAAGGTCGTGGAATAACAGATAACGTGTACTGATTTTAAGTATGAAACGAATAGTTTAACCTATTTGCATACAATTTAAATATTTGGTTCCAGGCACTCTCCATTCATTGGATAGTACTCGGTACCTTTTTATGTTTTAGGAAGAAGTGTAGACTATTTTTCTGAAATGTGATTCCTTATCTATAAACAAATGGTAAAATAAAATATACTTACAAAAATATACAGAAAAATCAAGGTGATCAAATGAAAGATATCATCCAAAAAATCCTCCAATTCAGAGACGAACGAGGTTGGAAGGAATATCATAACGAAAAAGATCTAGCTATCTCTATCTCTTTAGAAGCTAATGAACTACTTGAAAACTTTCAATGGAGAAGTAGTGAAGAAGCTGTTATTGAATCGATGGAAAATATAAAAGAAGAGATGGCTGATGTACTTATTTATCTTTTACAGTTAGCAGATAGGTTAGATGTTGATTTAGAAGAGGAAGTACATAGAAAGATGGAGAAGAATGCTATAAAGTATCCCGTCAATAAAAATTGAGGTTTTAATAGCAAATTCATAGTTTAGCAAGTAGAGGAGATCTACATATGACCCAAGTAGATATAAGAACAATGCCATTTACCAAAACATCAATAGATAGTATCAATAAAGACTATTATGCTGATTACCCAGTTGTCTACTTTTTAAATAATAATACAACAGTCTATATTGGTGAAACAGTTGCTGTAAGAAATCGTATGAGGGATCATCTCAATAATCATGAGAGAAAAACATTAGAGAAGATGACGTTGATTATCCATGAGAAGTTTAATCAATCTGCTACATACAATATCGAAACAAAGTTGATAAATTACTTCTTGGCAGATGAGCGATACAAGCTACAAAATAAGAGCCAGACGTCCAAAAGTGTGATGCATAATTATTATGAAAAACAATTCTATAATGAAGAATTATTCAAGGATATATGGAATGAATTGCTTAAAAAGAAAATAGTAAATCATTCTAGTAATACCATTGAAAATAAGGATATCTTTAAGTTATCTCCATTTAAGGAATTAACAATAGAACAACTTGAGCTCAAACAAAAAATCATCGAGGTATGTGAACAGCATATTAATGATGATAAAACTTTTGTGTTTTTAATAAAAGGAGAAGCTGGAGTAGGCAAAAGTGTAGTTTTGAGTTCTGTCTTTAACAAGTTACAAGAACTATCAAAGGAAAAGTCTTCAGATCTGTTTAAAACGGAGAATTATTTACTAGTAAACCATTCCGAGATGCTAAAAACATATAAGAGAATAGCAGGAAATGTTAAAGCGCTCAGCAAGAAAAACTTTGATAAGCCAACTAGTTTTATTAATAAGCGTAAAACCTTGAATGAAAAAGCTGATGTTGTCTTCGTAGATGAAGCACACTTATTATTAACTAAGCCAGACCGATATAATAATTTTAATGAAGAGAATCAACTACAAGAAATTATCAGACACAGTAAAGTCGTCATAGCAGTTTATGATGATAAGCAAGTGTTAAAGATGAAAAGCTACTGGGATGAAGCTAAGCTCCAGAGTATTTTAGGGGAATGTAATATGGACGTTCCATATAAGCTAACCAACCAATTCCGAATGAGAGCAAGTAATGAAATGATTCAGTGGATAGATTATTTAGTAGAAAAGAAGATTACGGACATTCCTAAACAACCAAATTATGATTTTAGAATCTTTGATTCAGCTGGTGAAATGTATAATGTCATCCAGGAAAAGAACAAAGAACACGGATTAGCTAGAATTGTCTCAACCTTTGACTATGTACATAAGAAAGATGGTAACGAGTACTACGTTGAAGAAGAAGGATTTAAACTTCCATGGAACGGTGATTACGGAAATGATACCTGGGCTGAAAAAGCTGAAACAGTCAGAGAAGCAGGTTCCATTTATACAATACAAGGGTTTGATCTAAATTATGTTGGTGTCATTTTAGGACCATCTATCTCTTATGATGAAGAAAGTGATGGATTAAAAATACTAACAGAAAATTATAAGGACACGGAAGCTTATCGGGGCAAAGATGAGTTTGAGGATAGTGAAGGGGTAAAAGAGAAAATCATTTTGAATTCTCTGAATGTGCTCATGAAAAGAGGGATTCATGGATTGTATATTTATGCTAGTGATCCGAAACTAAAAGTTAGGTTAGCGGCGCTAAACCAATGTGAGTAAATAAATTTTATTTGTTTAATAGCTTAATTGATTCCGCGAAGGCTGTAGAGATTTGCCTTTCTACTAAAGGATTTGGTGCCTGAACCCAAGTGCGTTAATGCTTTAGTTGAGTGAGGGACAGACCACTTTCTTTGGTGGCGTGTTTATATGGTTAGATCCCAATTACTTTAAAAGAATGGTGTCTATTTTTTATGTAAAAGGAAGGATCAGATCACATGTATCATGTCTAGTTATCTATTATTTTATCGACAAACAACATACGAACTTCGAAAGTGATAGGTATCATTATTTTGTCGAAATTATTAAAAATTAATGGTAAAATATGAATACTAAAGGTAGTAGACTACAAAGTGGGTGACTTTATTTTGGAAAGGTATCTTTTTAAGTTAAATCAAGAGTTACTTGATTTAAACTCAATTGAAATGGATGCGTCATTGATCCATTTTTTTAAAAAAGCAGATATTTCTGACCAATTATTTGAGATGGAAAATGATCAAGGGATTACTAGAAAATTTTCGATTAACTGGGAAGAGGGACTTTTGCAAGGTAGAGGAATAAAAGGTTTCTTCGCCAAGTATACAACCGAATATTTAACAATTGAATATATGGAAAATAATAAAATAAAAGTAAGTGCTCCAATCAATTCTCCAGCGGAATCTTTTATTTCAGAATTTCGAAATAAAGAACATGCAAATAAAGTATTGGAATCAATCGTGAGTTTTACAAACATTCCCGATAAATGGTTCCAACTTTATGAAAATGCAAAAGTATTTAAGGGTGTTCCGAGTCATAATGAGTTAATCTGCCTACCTTATGTGCGTGAAATAGAACCTTTTGATTACCAAGTCAATACAGTGAAATCGGTAATCAACCGTTTCAAGGGGAGGGTTTTATTAAGTGATGAAGTGGGACTTGGTAAAACCGTTGAAGCTGGGTTAACGATGTTAGAATATGTTATGCGCGGCTTGGTGAAAAAAATCTTAATTCTTGTGCCCCCATCTCTTGTCGGACAATGGGAAAATGAAATGAAAAGGAAGTTCAATCAAGACTTTATTCGTTCAGATCACCCGGATTTCAAAAAAATGGGTGATAGTGCTTGGGGGCATCATCAAAAGGTGATTGCTTCCATAGAAACAGCTAAACGGAGAAACCATCGTGAAGCTATTTTTGAACAACATTACGATTTAATTATCGTCGATGAAGCCCATCATTTAAAAAACAGGACCACACAAAAATGGCAGTTTGTGAATGGAATTAATAAGAAATATATCTTTTTGCTAACCGCCACTCCAGTTCAAAATCATCTTGAGGAACTGTACAATTTAATCACGCTATTAAAACCAGGACAATTAAGAACTTATAGTTATTTTAAGAAGAATTTTGTTGAAAGTAAGGATGGAATTGAAGTTAAAAATGCTGGTGTACTTAAAAACTTGTTAGCAGATGTCATGATTCGCAATAAACGAAGTAATGTCGATGTCAAGTTTACCAAGAGATCTGCTTATACAAGGACTGTTGCTCTTTCAAAACAGGAAAAGGATTTATATGATGATTTGAGTAAGTTTATTCGCAATCAATACAAAGTGCAGCATCCAGTTCTGAACCGGTTTATGCTTAAAAATCTTCAAGAACAGATAGGAAGCTCCATTATAGCAATCATTCCCTCATTAGAGAGATTAAGTTCTAATGAAAAGTTATCTAATTTTGACGTAAAGGCGATGAAAAAATTTCTCGACCGAGCTAAAACAATTGCCCAAAATGAAGAGCAGTCGAATGCGAAAGTAGAGGAGCTTGTATCTATTTTAACAGAATTTAAAGATAAGATGATTGTCTTTACTAAGTTCGCTTCGACCCAAGCCTATATAAGTAATTTGTTGAAGGAACGAGGGTTTATAGTGGCTGAATTTCATGGTGGATTACGCCGAAAAGAGAAAGAAGAACAAGTCACTTTCTTTAGAGAAAAGGCAGACGTTTTAGTAAGCACGGAAGTCGGTGGTGAAGGTAGAAATCTACAATTCTGTCATGGGATGATAAACTTTGATTTGCCTTGGAATCCTATGGCCATTGAACAACGGATTGGACGAATTCACCGTATTGGGCAAGAAAAGGATGTTGTTGTTTATAATCTAACTTCTAAAGACACGATTGAGTATTATATTTTAGACTTATTGGATCGGAAAATTAATATGTTCGAACTTGTCGTCGGTGAGGTGGATGCCATTTTAGGTGATATTGAGGAAAAAGAAGATTTTTCGGATTTGGTTATGAATGCATGGGTTAATGCGGAATCGATTGAAGATGTTCAATCAGAACTTGACCAAATTGGCCAAAACCTACTTGAGAATAAACAAAAGATGATTAAGCAAAAGCAACTAGACGATCACTTGTTTTAAAAATGGGTATATTATCCACAAGTAATGGAGGTGTATGATGCAGTTACAGCAGTTTGTCACCGAGATTTTTGAAGAGCTAGGTGGGCTAGTAGAGCCAATTGAATATGCTTTGTGTAGTGTACTAATTCCCGAAGAATACACACATTATTTTCAAAATAAATCAGAAATCATGCTTGCCTTTGATTTTGAAGTAGCACAGGAAAATCCGGGGGCGGAATTCGTTACCTTTGGTAGTTTTATTTTAGAACAATTACTGGCTATTCTTCACAGACAAGCAGTAAGTTCCTTGCGTTTCGCAGAGGTTGAGCGCTTAGAGGTAGGGAATTCTATAAAGAAGATCACAGATTTTCTAAAGAATGAATCGGGTAAGATTAGCGTTGAAAACGAAAGACCCGTTCTTGGCGTATGGGCCGTTTTCCAATATCAAATAACCTATCTAGCGGAGGAAAAAATAGAAACATCGGAACAAGTTTGGATAAACTTATTAACAAACAAAATTAGTTCGATTATGAAAAAAGAACAAAATCGAATCACTTATAAAAACAAATCACTTTACCCCTACCCAGTCCCGGTCCCAATTAATTTATCAAATGCGTTAAATGTCACAACAACCTATTTAAAACAATCAGTTGAACAAAATAATTACTCCAATCCAGTTGCATTAGAAAAAGATGTTACTAGAATCACAGACTATTATACAGAGTTACTGCATGAAAATGATAAACGGGCTAGCCGAATGGGATTAAGTGAGGAGAAGAAACGAGAAATCACGGAAAAATCCGATACAATTATACTGGAAAGAGATAAACAATTGCAGGAAATTCATACTAAATACAACGGTCAAACGGAAGTCAATCTGGATAATGCGATATTATATTTTATCCCTATATTAGAGTTTTCAATAAATATAGAATTCAGAGGTATGATAAAAAGCAAGATTGTTTATTTTAATCCAATAACCAAACAGTTTTTTGAAGGGAGCTCTTAAGAAAAGGCGTACCTGTCTGGTAAAAGATGGCGCAGTTGGACCTTGGGATGGAAAAATGTATAAAGCAGTTTCAATTTTTTTTAAAGCAAGACAGTATAAGCACATGCAATGATTACAGCTAATGCTTTTGGTGCATGACCCCTAGTAGGCAAGACTCAATTTAGCATATAGAAAGTGGTGTTATAAGATGGATGACTACTGGGAGCAGAGAGTAAGTAAAATAATATGTCTTGATAATCAAAACTTGAATAACAGTGAAGATGACCTCCCCCATGTTACGGATAAAACTCTCGAAATGTACTTGAATTATTTGAAAACCAATTTAGTTTTTCCTTTTGAAGCTACTTATGATAAGGAAGTTGGCCCTTTTTCAATGAAAGAGTATCACATGAAGGTAATCAAGCTTGCTGAACACTACGATGATTTTTACGGAATAACATGTGAAGCTAAAGAATGAAGAAATAAGCAGTACATCCTAATGGCAGAATTAAAAATAAGCCCAAGCAACCCAAACTTTACTCTATTGGATGATTATAATAGCTGGTTTTGGAATTACAGGTAATTAAAATCATGTAGCCCAATCATAAAATGGCCAACATAAAAAAGTGGGTATCCCCTATCAGAATATACGCTTTTAGCCTTATCTTTAATTTCCATACTAAAATAGATTTGGAAAATTGTAGTTACTACTAAATAGTTAAGGAATAGATAATCTCTATTCCTTTAAAGTAAAATATATCATGTAAAGAGGATTACCCGAGTATTTTGTCGAAATAGTATATCTGATTGAAAATAGATTACTGAAAGGATGATCCCTAATTGGTTCAAGACTTTAACATTCCTCGTAACCACAAGGACATTGGGCTTCGTTCCCTCGCTGTCATGTTCAAAGACGAATTCCTTCCCTTCACTGGTATGCAGCTTCCGAAAGTGAAAGATGTTATACAAACAAATGTTGCTACAATTGAAGTAAAAGACCGAGGAATGGACCTCAATTTTCTTCTAGAAGATGAAACAATCGCCCACATCGAATTTGAATCAGATCCCCTAAGCGCAAAAGACCTTATCCGCTTTGCCCACTATGACCTAAAACTTTTTGAACAACGCAAACAAAAAATCCGCCGAATCATTATTTTCTCATCCGGAGTTCCAGAAACCACGTTAAGAGAGCTAGATATCGGAAGTGTGACACAAAAACATGATTGTCTTTTCCTTGAACATGATTTTGATGGCGATGAGATTTTTGGTAAGATTAAGGAGACAATTAAGAATAAAGAAGAGTTTACAAACACAGAGAGACTAGAAATCATCTTATTGCCCATGATGAAATCAATGAAGTCTACAAGTTCAAAACGTGCATTTGAACTGACTAAAGCATTACAAAATTATCACATTGAAGACATTTCCTATTTTCTTATTGGTGCAATGGTTGCGGTCAATTATAGTGGAATTCAAGATCCAGAGAAATTAAAAATACTGGAGGTGTTAGAAATGGCAAAGCCATTTGAAGAGCTTTATAAAAAATTTGAAGATAAAGGGAGAGAAAAAGGAAGAGAAGAAGGATTACAAGAAGGATTACAAGAAGGATTACAAGAAGGACAGAAAAAACAAAGTATAGCCATCGCCAAAAAGCTTGTAATCAAGGGAATGAGTCCAGAAGTTATTTCTGAAATAACAGGACTATCACAGAGAGAAATTGATGAACTCAAATAAATGGATGGCAAAGGGAAGGGTTCTTCCTCCCCGTAAAACTTAGGGGGAAACTGTCCGAATGCACTAACTATAATATAGTCATAAAAACGGGCCACTAGATTGTTTTTAACGTTTTCTAAAAAGAATTCTCCCTCTTCAAGCGTGTGAAGGGCGAAGACCAACGGTAAGGGGGAGATGAATTTCGGTTGGGCGTTAGCCCAAAGGCTTTTTCTTTTTTTTTTATAAGCTATAATCAGTCTTATAAAGTATAAGGGTTGATATGAAATGAAATTAGATAGGAAAAAACAAAGGGACGTTTCTCCTGCTTCCTAAGTAGCAATAGAACAGTCCCTTTGCTTCATGAGCGCAATGGCTATAATGTTTTGTTCACCCACAACAAGTAGAGGTCTTAATTTCCAACTTCACAGGTCCACTGCCACAACATGAGCTACTTTCAGATTGTTTTTGTGTTATCCCTGTACTACAAACTCCTGTTTCAGGAAGCTCGAGCTGAACTTCTTTGGCTCCTGTAAAATCTCCCGTCATATATGCCACCACAGATCGCACTTGCTCATATCCAGTGGCAAGTAAGAAGGTTGGGGCTCTTCCATAGCTCTTCATCCCCACGATATAAAAATCCTTTTCAGGTTGGCGCAGCTCTGCTTCGCCATGTGGCCTGACGGTTCCACAGCTATGCACATTCGGATCAATTAATGGGGCAAGCGCTTTAACACTCTCTACGGAATCGTCAAGACTGATTCGGACTTCACTACTAAAGGAAGTGTCTGGCCTAAATCCTGTACTTACAATGATTTCATCCACATCATGAAAGCTCACTTCTTCACCCTCTAACTCGCCAATGACAGTTACTTTATCACCGTTCATCTTCAATTGCTCGATATAAAACGGCGTGATCACTTTAATATTTTCTGATTCTACTAGCCTTTGAATTCGAATTCCTAGCTCACCACGTGCTGGAAGCTGATCATTTTCCTGTCCTCCATACACAGATGCCACATTGGTTTTTCGTAGTACCCAATAGATGGTTGTTGCTGGATATGTGTCCTTTAAACTCGCTACATCGAGTAATGCGTTAATGGCAGAATGCCCACTTCCCACAACCATAATGGTCTTATTCACATACCGATCTTTCATTTCAGGGATATTTGGAATCCCATAATAGATTTTATCTTGTAGATTTCGCTCTGCTTTTGTCCATAATCCATTAGAAAGTGTAGGATTTGGGGAGCGCCAAGTACCAGAAGCATCAATAATTGCTTTTGCTTCGAATACCTTTGTTTCTTCTCCTACTTCTACGTATATTTGGAAAGGAAGTTGATCTCTGTTTATCGTTTTTAATTTATCAATTCCTTTTCTAGTTATTCCAACTACTTTCGCTTGTAATAGGATTTGATTCTGGATTTGTGGCAGCTGGCTAAGTGGAAGTAAATACTCTTTTACCAGTTCTAGCCCAGTCGGAAGTAACTCACCATTTGGTGATTTCCAGCCTGATGCCTCAAGTAGTTCCCTCGCCACTTTATCCATGTTATATTGCCACGGTGAAAACATTCGAACATGACCCCATTCAAGGACACTTGCCCCCACTTTTTCACCAGATTCAAAAATAATGAAGCTTTCTCCCTTTTTCACTAAGTGTGCCGCAGCGGCAAGACCAACAGGTCCTCCTCCTATAATTGCAACTGGTAATTGTGAACTCATTTGTTTTCCTCCTCAGTTTTATGAAGTAACTTTTCCATAGCTATTACATTGAGACGGTAACCATATTAGTCATCAGTGTGACCCCTTTACCTAGCAATCTTCGTCGCAACAATCTGAGCGATAGCGTAACGTAGGATTTTCCATTACTTTGGCTAATAATTTGATGGAACGCTGAACATTTTCCCTTTCAAACTCTGACATTTCCAAAAAAATATCATTCAAAAACCGATTTACTTGTCGATCAATTCCTACAGCTGTTTGTTCACCTTTTCCTGTCAGGCTAAGAAGAGTAATCCGTTTATCCTCCGAATATGGCACCTTTTTAACTAACCCCATTTTGACAAGGGTTTGTATTTGTCGACTAAATGTTGTGATATCAATACCTAATATCTCAGACAGTTGCTGAATCGACAGGTCACTTCGCTTATCGATTTCATATAGAATGTGACTTTGAATTGCCGAAACGTCGACTCCATCAACCGAGCAACACGTTTTACTTAGAAGGCCAAATCTTCTTGTCATGGTTTGAAAGTATTCTCTCATGTTCAATCTCCTTTATAGACTTTATGAATAGGTCCTTTTTAACAAGCAAGAACCATCAATATTATTTGCAAAATACAAACAATATACATTTAAAAAACATTTAAATGTTTTAATATATGTTTATATTATGATAAAACACTTGTATTATGCAAGTATTATCTTACATCAGTCATAAATTATCATTGATCTGTTACATGCATTCTTTTAGCATGAAGAAAAGCCATGAATGAATCATGGCTTCTTATACTAAAACTTATTTTATTTCCACTTACTTTTTCATGATTTCAACCAGTTCTTGATATCCTAATTCTTGTGCGTTTGTAATAACTGACATCACTTCGGCATCTTCTTAGTTAGAATCGGCACCTGCATCTAACAATTAATTGAATCTTATTTTAACGATATAAAAGAAAAGTGCGTTTAACCCGTTTGTTCCTATTCGTGCTATAAGTGCCAGTAACCTTCCAGTTAATTGGATAGTACCGGGCACCTTTTTTTTTGCTATGTCTGGGTCTAAACGGTGCGCCTGCGCTTTTAGTTATGTGCTCGAATGATTAAGCAATACATAAATTGGTCATTCTAGTAGTATAGCTTTTTACTAGTCTAGTGGATAAAATAGTGAATATAAATAATGAACGAAGGTGTGGGAACTTGATGGTTAGAACAATAGTAAATTTCGATGTGAAGGAAATGGTCAGCTCATCCAATTATCGGAAGGGACATAGTTATTTTACACAAGGAAAGGTAAGGAATTTAATTTTCGATCGAGCTAAAGGTGAGTGGAACGCAACGGTTGTAGGGTCCAAGCATTATGAAGTTGTTATTTCTGAAGATGATATTGGCCTTGAGTTCGATTGTACTTGCCCAGCCTTTAACAGTTATTATGATGGGGAATGTAAGCATATAGCGGCTGTCTTACTTAAAATTCAAGGATCGGATGCCAGGGTGGAGAAAACCTCTACCATGAGTCTACAAGAAAAACAACAAGAGCTTAAGAGAAAGCAAGAAGAGATGCATAGGCAGGCATTTGAAAGACAAGCCGTCTATGTAAAACAGTTAACAAGTCAGTTTATTAACACGTTTGCATACCAATTTCAAGATCGTCTTATCCAAGAGGAAATGATAGAAAAACAGCCCTTACTGGTCGAATGGATCTGTAAAATGAACAATACTATAAACCGGAACACAATTCTCACACTAGAAATGAAAGTAGGGAACAAGAGAACATATGTGGTTAAAGATATAAAAAATTTTCTAACTGCTGTCAAAGAAGGCAAGCAGTATCCATTTACAAAGAACTTTACGTTCGATTCAACTGAATTTACTTTTACAGAAGAAGACCAACAGCTTATTGACCTTTTACAGGAAGCTATGAAGTATGAAGATATGTATCAAAGCTTGCAATCTACTTATAATCATTATGGCGGATCGTCATCTGATGTGCGGGCGATCACCATTTCACCTATCCTGGCTGATAGAGTAGTAGAAAATCTTGCGAAAGGGAAGGTTGAATTTCAACATGGGGGCAACCTCTACCATCAACTCCACTTCCATACAGACGAATTACCCTTTCGTTTCAAGTTAGACAAGGGAACCCAAGGTGCATTTCAATTAGATGTTTCGGAATTTCAAGCTGTAGGCTACTTAGAGTTCTATAACTATGTTGTCAATAAGAATAACTTTTATAAGCTGTCACCAATCCAGCAACCATTTGTCAAAGAATTAAAAAAGCTTGTCCGGCTAGCTAACACACAAGTGATTCCCATTACGAATGATCAAATTGAGCCGCTTTTATCCTACGTAGTACCGATGATAGATGGGGTTGGTATGTTAGAAATTACTGAAAGTATTTCAAGCAAAATAATAAAGCTTCCTTTGCAAGCAAAAATGTATGTTGATTTAATAGATGATTTACTACATGTGACGTTGGACTATCATTATGGAGAGTATCGTTATAATCCGTTTCATCATAAGTCAGTTCAGGAAACAAAGGATCCGATTTTAATAAGAGATGTGGAAAGGGAACAAATGATCATGAATGTGATCGAAGCGAGTAGCCTTAAGGCAAATGGAGAGCTTCTTTATTTAGAGGGAGAAGAAAATATCTTTGGGTTTCTATATGAGACAGTACCGAGATTAGAGCAGATGGTAGAAGTTCTCCTTACTAAGAAAGTTAAATCCTTTTTTCTATCAGAACAGCATGCACCTGTTACTACTATTGATGTCGATTCAACAGGGAATTGGTTAGAAGTAAGCTTCGAAATGGACGGAATTGAACAGGAAGATATTCAAAATATAGTACGATATGCAGTTGAGAAAAAGAAATATTATCGACTCCCAAGTGGCGCATTTGTGTCTCTAGAGTCAGATGAGTTCCAAACGATTCAGCACATCTTTCATGAATTAAATTTTAAACGATCACATTTGAAAGAGAATTTATTACAATTGCCACTTTACAAGGGAATGCAGCTTGAAGAGATTGTTGAAGGAAATCCAGGTCGAAATACCAAAAGTGGAAAACAATTTCGCCAGCTACTCACCCGTCTTAAAAATCCAGAAGAGCTTGACTTTGAGGTTCCAGCCTCCTTACATGCAGAACTTAGAGACTATCAAAACTATGGGTACCAATGGCTAAGTACATTAAAATATTATGGACTTGGCGGTGTACTTGCAGATGATATGGGTCTAGGAAAAACGTTGCAAAGTATAGCCCTTCTCCTAGCTGACAAAGAGAAGTATCAAGGAAGTAAACCGTCTTTAATTATAGCGCCGGCTTCACTTGTCTATAATTGGAAAAATGAACTTGGGAAATTTGCGCCATCCTTACGTTCAGAAGTTATGATAGGATTACCACAAGAACGTCTGGATATGCTTCAGGGTAAGGACCTTCCTGATGTTTGGATTACCTCTTATCCGACTTTAAGACAGGACATAGAGCATTATCTACAACATGAATTCCGTATTCTTATTTTAGATGAAGCACAGGCAGTCAAGAACTATGCAACCAAAACGGCGAGATCAGTTAGAAGTATCCAAGCAGATAGTCGTTACGCTTTAAGCGGAACACCGATAGAGAATTCAATCGATGAGCTATGGTCTATTTTCCAAACGATCATGCCTGATTTCTTTCCGAGCCAAAAGGCCTTTCGCCAGTTAGCTCCTGAAAAGGTAGCAAAAGTAATCAAACCATTCCTACTGCGACGATTGAAAAAAGATGTATTGAAGGAATTGCCTGATAAAATTGAGACGGTTCATGTTTCGGAGCTTACGAAAACCCAAAAAGAGCTGTATCTTGCATACCTCGAGAAACTGAAATCAGAAACACAGGATTCATTAGAAGGTGAAGGGTTTCAAAAGAGTCGCATGAAAATTCTTGCTGGCTTAACAAGACTTCGCCAGTTATGCTGCCATCCCTCGTTATTTTTAGAGGATTATAAAGGTGACTCAGGAAAGCTACAACAATTAATAGAGATTGTGCAAAATGCTTTGGAAAATGGAAAAAGGTTATTAATTTTTTCTCAATTTACTAGTATGCTAGCCATAATCAAGAACGTATTAGAAGAGAAAGATATAAACTTCTTTTATTTAGATGGTCAAACACCCTCAAAGGAACGCATCGAACTAGTGGATCGATATAATAATGGGGAATCGGACATTTTCCTCATTTCCTTGAAGGCCGGAAACACTGGATTGAATTTGACTGGAGCCGATACGGTCATATTGTATGATCTTTGGTGGAATCCAGCTGTAGAGGAACAGGCAGCAGGACGAGCGCACCGAATGGGTCAGAAAAATGTTGTTCAAGTGATCCGACTCATCACTCACGGGACTATCGAAGAGAAAATGTATGAATTGCAGCAAAGTAAAAAGGAGCTTATCGAAAGAGTGATAGATCAAGGAGATCAAGCAATATCTAGAATTACAGAGGCGGATATAAGAGAGATACTCAGTATTTAGCTTGGAAGCCGAACTAAGATAATTGCTCTAGGTAGGATGGATTTGTCAAAGATGGAGAAGGAAATATCCTTTTAGTAAAAACTCGTGATGGTGGTTGGGTTTACCCTGGCGGACAAGTGGAAGTTGGAGAAAATCTGATGGATGCTTTGGTTCGTGAAATCAAAGAGGAAAGCGGAATAGACACCACGGTTAGCTACTTAATTGGTGTCTATTCGAATACAGGGATATTTAAATGGTATGATGGTGTGACTGATGTTCCTACCCAAGTTATGTTTGATTTCGTATGTAAACCTGTTGGTTGGGAGTTAGCTGTTTCTGAAAGAAACAACGGATAGTCGCTGGGTGGCGAAAGATCGTGTTCTTGATTTTATTACACATCCAGCTATTCGCACTCGCTATCAGGCTTATTTAGAGTTTAACGGAGCGGTAGAATATATGGAATATGTAACGATCCCAAAGTTTACAGTTAAACACCAAACAGGTATATCAAAGTAGAGTGTTTCTCGTTGTTGAGCTAATGGGGGGCTTTAGTGAAAGTTCAAAGCAGCCAAATCTGGCAGCTTTTCTTATGGTGCTAACGGGTAGTTAGTCCTTAAACCATAATGAGTAAAAACAATAAGGAGGAAACCAATATGACAAAGAGAAATAAGGAGTTGTCACTAGAACAACGTGAAGAACTACTCAGAACTTTGCAAGTCCGTTTTTTAGAAAAACATGAACCGGCATAAAGGTCTGGAATGGGCTAAGGTACAAGCTAAGCTCGAAGCTAATCCTGAAAAACTGTGGTCGCTGGGTGAAATGGAAGCAACTGGTGGTGAACCGGACGTTGTTGGCCATGATAAAAAGACGGGCGAATACATGTTTTATGATTGCTCAGCGGAAAGTCCTATAGGTCGCAGAAGTGTTTGTTACGACCGCGATGCGCTAGAGTCAAGAAAAAAAAATAAACCAGAAAATAACGCTATGGATATGGCTGATGCCATGGACGTTGAGCTTTTAACGGAAGAACAATACCGGGAGTTCCAGAAACTTGAGAATTTCGATACGAAAACATCGAGCTGGGTGGAAACACCTGCTACTATTAGAAAACACGGGGGAGCCATCTTTTGTGATCGTCGCTACGACACTGTCTTTGTGTACCACAATGGAGCAGAATCCTACTATGCTGCAAGGGGTTTCCGTGGCTCGCTAAGTGTCTGAATTTTACTCAGAAAGCTATAGTGCCTAGCACCTTTTTCATTGATAAATGAACCTATGGCATATAGCTTCTATGGTTCTTTTTTTTAGCTACATTCTATTAATTACTCCTTACCAATATACACAACTTAAAACCCCTATAGATGTACTATGATATTCTAAAAAAGGTTGGACTTTTCCTTCTTAAGGTCTAGGAACCATAGTTCCTGGCACCTTTTGTATTATTTTTTAACAATTTCCATAATGTATCAAAGTTAAGATGTAGTAATGATATATATAGATATATAAGTGGAGGTGGAAAATTGCCAAATATCAGACCTAGATCTGACCTGAGAAATAAATATAACGAGATCTCAGGTTTTTGCCGTGAGACTTCAAAGCCAGTGTAAATCACGAAAAATGGAAAAGGTGATTTAGCAGGATAGACTAGAAGCTGCCAGACACTCACCAATACAAACTAGACAAGCAAAAGAAATGGCTGATTTATAAGGTATGAGTTCGCATCAACTCATTGATATATCAGATTATGGTTCATCATCAAAGCACAACTGAGGATTAAAATATAATAGTGTAGATAAAAATCAAGGACTTCCAACAACTTTTCTAACATACATTTTCCATGTAGGTCTACAATGTCAATAGCTTATAGGAGATAAATACAGTGAACACTAAATATAAAAGATGAAAGGGGAGCGCAATGAAACGAATTTTATTTGATTATATGTCTAGATTCACATCGCTTAAAGAAGATGAACAACAGGCTATCGCTGGAGAAATAGTTATTGAGACATTTAAAAAAGGAACAGTTCTCCTTAAACAAGGAGATGTTCCTACCAAATGTTTTTTCGTGTTGAAGGGATGCGTGAGGCAGTATTCAATTGATGAAATGGGAAAAGAGATCACATCTAATTTTTATACTGAAGAGCAAGCCATTGCGATTTTTAATCAACATAAACAAGATAAGTCATCCGAGTACACCTTTACCTGTCTTGAAGACTCCGTACTTGTCGTTGGTGACTTATATACCGAAAAGGACATGTATAACAAATATTCTCAATTGGAATCAATAACACGCAAGATGATAGAGGAAAGCTTTGGTCAAGTACAAGAAGAATTTGCTGCATTTATGGCTTCTACACCTGAAAAACGATTCAAAGCACTACTACTAAGACGTCCTTATTTAATTGATCGCGTACCTCAACATCAACTGGCGAGCTATCTCGGTATTACTCCAGAATCATTGAGCAGAATCAAGAAGCGGGTCTATAAAGAAGAGAATCTAGAAGATGTTACTTCATTGTAGAGACCTTCCCACCTCTGAAAAGCAACCATAACCCAAAGCCCAACTCTCCTACAATCATTGGAAGAATAAACACAAAGTCAAGTAACATAAACGCATCGTATTGTGGCAAAAAGGTTTTGCAAAGGTGAGTTAGAATATAGCCTATTGAAGCAACTAATAATAAGATGCTTATGATTTTGGGAATACTTTCTGATTTTGAAGCCACATAGCCTACAACAAAAAGGTGCACACCAAAAATAATCAAACCAATAGACCAAATCACTTCAAAAGCTTCTAAAAACAGCATCACCTGTGCTTGAAGCTGATCGGTATCAAATGCAGATAAATAATTTGAACCGTTCGTGAGAAGCATCACTACTACCAAATTCAGTATGGCAAGTCCCAATATAGTCGCGTATGTAAGACGAAGCCATGCAGCAAGCAAAGACAGGTTTTTACTTAATGGCTTCATAAAGATAAAAAAAGCCCACGCGACCACGATGTCACAGATCAGGATGATGAGCCACCCAAAGATTTCAGCTTTGAAAAGTATAGTTGATGACAGGATGTTGTTAAATGTGGCGCTGACATTGCCATGCACCACAAGACTTCCATGGGCAAAGCCATAGGAAAAAGAGGCAGCAAGCGTCATTATGATTAGTGAAGTCCCCGCAATCAAAGCAGATTTTCGCTGATCTGTTCGTTCTCTTACTAAGTTAGCCATTATATAACCCCCCATGTTTTCAGTGTTGAGTTTATTGTAATAGGTAATTAAAAGATGGTCATTGACTTAAATCAAGATTGCCGATCATAATAGCAAAAGGTGCAGAGCCTGAGGCTGCCGATCAAGCCTTAGTTCAAGAAGAAAGCATAGGGACGGCTCTCTTGCTTCCATGATGTTGATTCCCAACCGATTACCAATACAACAAAGATTAAAATTATTGAGGTATCGATTGAACTGTTTTCAAAAAGAGGATTTAGTGGAGCCTCGATCAGAGGTATTACCAAGGATGTGGGGATAAAGGAAAGCTCATTGTGTAAACATTTTAGAAACAAAGATGAGATCCTCGAAACTATTTTTGTGAACTTTCGCAAAGAAACCGATAAAATCCTTCCACCCATGGAGCACATTAATTGGATTGTAGAGACAATGACTCTAAAAGATTCAACTCCTTGAACATGTCCAATTTTTTTCGACAATGGCTCGAACTTGACTAAAAAAATAGGGCTGTTCATTGGAGGTTGAGCGTTAAGAAAATAAGTAGAAGGGGGCAATGAAAGTGGCGGGAATTTTTACAAATAAGCTGGACTATATCATTTCTGCAAAAGGTTTAAGCTCTGTTCAGACAATCAATTTAGGTGGGGTAGAGCAAACGATATTATTACAAGGGGAGAACCCAAATAACCCTGTCCTTTTAATGATCCATGGAGGTCCAACCATGCCGCTGCCGGGTGTTTCATCCAAAGGACGTGATTATACCATTATCACCAATACTAAGGAACTGGTGAAGCATTATGTAGTTGTATTTTGGGACCAACGCGGAACAGGCAGGTCTTATCATAAAAACATAGCACAAGAGTCTTTGAATTTTAGCCAATTCGTTTCAGATGCCAATGAACTTACCGATTATTTAAGACAACGTTTTAATCAAGAAAAAATTTTTCTTTCAGGACATTCGTGGGGCTCAACGATTAGTTTACAGCTGGCAGCCACCTATCCAGAGAAATTTTACTCTTATGTAGGCTTATCACAAATTGTCAGTTGGACGGAAAATGATAAATTGGCCTTGAATTGGATAAAGGAAGAAGCAAAACGCAGAGGAAACAACAAAGCATTAAAAGAATTGGAATCGATTGGAGAGCCTCCATTTGTAGAAAGTTTTCAGCAATGGGGGCTTTTAAGAAAATGGCAACGAAAATTCAATACACTGATTTATACAGATAAAGATGTAAGGCATCCAGGTTTACTTGGAGTTATGAAGCCTATGTTTCAATCGGAAGATTATACCCTAATGGACATTGTAAATACTTATTATCATGGCTTCAAGCTCATTTATACTCAAGCTTTCATCGAAGAACTGGCAATGGTTAACTTTATAGATACCGTTAAGGAATTTGTAATTCCCGTTACCTTCATACATGGAAAAAAGGATTTTCATGTGCATGGATGTTTAGTGGAAGATTATATCAAACACCTGAACTCGACTAAGGGAAAAACCTTTATTTGGGCAGAGAAATCGGCGCATTTATTCCATCCAGATGATACAAGAATTATAGAACAATATTTCATTCAAGAGATAAAGCACCATAATGATGGAGCAGGATCGATAAAGGAATATCAAAGTAAAGGAATTGTCTAAATGTATCTTTTTGCTACTAAAGCATAGTACTAGCGGGGTTATCTGTACTTATTATTATCTAAGATGTCGAATTATTATGGTTCAAATTTGTTCTCGGTGCCAGGTACTCTCAGAGGATGATACCTTTAGATCAATGGTTGTGGCATCTGAATAATAAGGAACAAATGGAAATAATTAGGAAGTCATTATTAACAGTTAGAGTAAGAAGAAGAGCTAAATCTATATCATATAAGGTACACTTATAATGAAAAAAATCGAACACATTCCTTATAGGTATTGGTTCGATTTTTTTCAATTGATTTTGGGAGTACAAGATATATAAATCTTTTCACAGAAAGTGATATGTATTATTATTAAGGTAAAAAGGAGGTTTGAGATCATGATTACTATGACCTTAGAATCAATTAACGAAACGATTGAAAAAAATCGAAAATCCGCAAGCCTTACGTTAAGAACAGCTCCACGTTCAAGTGGTCGTAGAAAAAAATCTCGAACACGGTCGGTAGGAGAAATTGAGGGTTTGAACCAAATTTCGATTTCACGTTGGGAGAAAGCGGTGCAAGAGGGGAAGATTAAATCTCTAGGGAACCGGAAAATCTATTATGATTACAATTGAGGAGTTAAAGAAAGAACTCGAAAACATAAAAGATAAACCTAAGTTCCATAAGATGATTGAATTTGCTGCCCTGCTAACGGAATACTTTGGTACCAAGGGAATACAACCAATTGTGGTTGGAGGCCTTTCGGTAGAGATTTATACTCGAAATGATTATTCCACCCACGACATTGATTTTGTTAGTGATGGTTGGGAGCTATTCAACGAATTGCTGACGGAGTTAGGTTTTACCAAAACCCAAAGAGAATGGTATCACGCGGATGCTGAACTAGCAGTTGAGGTTCCTTCTGCCCATTTAGAAGGCAGTATAGACAAAGTGTTGGAGTTACTGCTCCCGAATAATCGCAAACTGTATGTAATCGGCATTGAAGATATTATCATTCACCGCTTAGAAGGCATTGTCGGAAAAAGGTATCCAAAAGATGATGAAGATTATGAATGGGCTTATCGGATGTTCCTCATACATAAACATGAGAATATAGATATGGATTATCTGATTTCAGAAGCAAAACGAACAAAGGTAGATAAGCTAATAACAACTTGGCTATAAAGAACCGCATATATTGTCGGTTCTTTTTTTGTTTTCCGACTCATAAACTCAACTAATTTTGACCATGATGGTTACTAAAAAGGGTTGGTAGAAATGAGAAGAGAAATGAGTTTGGGAGATATTGAAAGCATCATAAAGAAAAACGGCAAGCAGGCAAACGAACAAATCGCCAAGACTCAAAGTGCTAACAGAAAGAAAAGGAGTCGGACTAGAAGTGAAGGGGAAGTGGAGGCCTTGAACCAAGTTTCCATAAGAAAGTGGGAAAAGGCTATCGAGAACGGGAATGTTAAAAAACTAGGTAAGAATAAGATGTATTATGATTATAGGGACATCCAATGATAGAAGGAAAGTCGTTTCTGTGGGTCAATTTGTCGATTATCCAATCTTTAAACAAAATCTTAACCTATGATTTCGAAGATGTGTTTTGTAGTCACGCAGGATACTTGAAGAATGGGCGTAATGCTTTAAAGAGAAAGTTGGCCTTTTTGTTGGACATGCAAGGAAGTATTTTAAGGCTGCATGATGAAGGGATAGACTCCTAAAGAGATTAATGCCACTTTGTTTCCTGAAAAATATCCCATTACCTTTTTTTCATTTGGTGAATGAGACTCTATTCATATTGTTCAATCCACTATTAAAGAACAGAAATCCTATTACTTTTTCAAAGGATATTATAATGTATTTGTCGAAATAACATCTGGTAAGTAGGTGAGAAAAAACAGAAAGGTATTGATGTGATTGAGTTAAGATTATGACTAGACTATTCAAGATAAGTTAGTTGACTTTACAGTGCCTCCAAATTCCACGAACAAGAAATTCTAACCATTTTCCAATAATCCTTAAGCAATAAGCGTGCTGAATACAAATATGTCAAGCTTCAATTAAAAAGAGGCCATGAACACTGGGTATACGTTCATATTTAAGTACAGGATACTTCGTGCCAGATGCCTTTTTGACAGAAGGAAAAATGGTTTGTTAGCAAGTATCCATGATATAATTTATTGACATTCATTAGGAGGTCGTTACTATTGATGAATCGAAAGAGAACTCACCACTTGATTAAGGAATCCGGCTGGACTGTAGATGATTACTATCAACTCCCGGAAGACGGAAACCAATATGAAATCATTGAGGGTGTTTTGGAATTAAAGCCTTCACCAAGCACAACTCACCAGCGCATCAGTCATCAGCTGGAAAAAAGAATGACCGATTGTTGTGAACAAGACTATATTACTTTCGATGCACCAATAGATGTCATTCTATCTGATAATGAAACGAGGCAGCCTGATATTTTGATGATTCATCGTAGCCGTGAGCATATCATTGAAGAGCACGCTGTTGTTGGGCCGCCGGATCTTGTAGTGGAAATTCTTTCACCGAACAGTATCAAAAGGGATCGTCTAGTAAAACATGAATCGTATGCAAGGTTTGGTGTTGCTGAGTACTGGATTGTCGATCCTAATAACCTAGCGATTGAGCAGTATTTACAAGCAGAGGCAGGACAACCTTACCGGCTAGCCAATGTCTTTGCTGAAGAAGACCAAGTTCATTCTGAGCGGGTGCCTTGTTTGTCTTTCACTGTAGGAGACGTGTTGAGAATCCGTTAAACGATTTTTAGAACCACCCAAATGTATGTGCTGCGATACCATATTTCTCTGTTAGGCATTTAATCGTTTTGGAGTTCGTGGGAATTCTGTGCCAGTAACCCTCCTGAATTTGGATAGTGCCTGGCACCTTTTTACTCCACCCGGACGGGTTCTGTTGCATCCCTTCCTATACTTCACCTATTGTTCCAGCTACAGTTATGTTACAATATTGTCTATTACATAGTGCTGCCCCAGCACAAAAAGAAAGGCCTGAGAAACCATGGAACATAATTCTTCCAACTTTATACGAAATATGATAATTAACGATTTGGAGTCAGGCAAGCGAAATCATGTGATTACTCGTTTCCCACCAGAGCCTAATGGATACTTACATATTGGTCATGCGAAATCGATTGTGATTAACTTTGATTTAGCCGATGAATTTAACGGGAAAACTAACCTGCGATTTGATGACACGAATCCTCTAAAAGAAGATATTGAGTATGTTCATGCCATAAAAAAGGATATTGAATGGCTAGGCTATGACTGGGATGGTCTGTTTTTTGCATCTGATTATTTTCAAGAAATGTTCGAGAAAGCGGTCCTTCTGATTAAGAAAGGGAAAGCATATGTTGACGATCTTTCGGCGGATGAAATCCGCGAATACCGCGGTACATTAAAGCAGCCTGGAAAAGAAAGTCCTTATCGCAATCGTTCAGTTGAGGAAAACTTGGACTTATTTGAGAGTATGCGTAATGGTGAGTTTGGCAACGGGGAAAAGGTGTTACGAGCGAAAATTGATATGAGCTCTCCGAATATTAACCTGCGTGATCCAGTTATTTACCGTATTTCACATGCAACGCACCATAACACAGGTGATCAATGGTGCATTTACCCGCTTTACGCCTTTGCTCATCCATTAGAGGATGCGATTGAGGATGTGACACATTCTCTTTGTACAACCGAGTTCGAGGATCAGCGTCCACTTTATAACTGGGTGGTTGAAGAGTGTGAAATGACAAGTACACCTCAGCAAATCGAATTTGGCCGTTTAAACATAACAAATGCGGTAATGAGTAAACGTAAACTAAAACTGCTCGTCGATGAGGGAATTGTAGATGGTTGGGATGACCCGCGTATGCCGACGATTTCGGGTTTACGTAGAAGAGGCTACACACCAGAAGCGATTCGTGCATTCGTAAGAGAAACAGGTGTGTCAAAGGGTTCTGGTACGGTCGATTCTCAAATGCTCGACCATTTTATACGTGAGGATTTAAAGCTAAAAGCACCTCGTACAATGGGAGTGGTTCGTCCGTTAAAAGTCGTCATCACCAACTACCCAGAAGGGCAAGTGGAAATGCTAGAGGCAGAAGTCAACCCTGAAAATCCTGAAATGGGAACAAGACAAATTCCATTCTCAAGAGAGATTTACATTGAGCAGGACGATTTCATGGAGAACCCTCCAAATAAATACTTCCGTCTTTTCCCTGGTAATGAAGTCCGTTTAAAGAACGCCTACTTCATTAAGTGTGAGAACTTCGTTAAAGATGAGGACGGAAACGTAGTCGAAATTCACTGTACGTTCGACCCATTAACAAAAAGCGGAACAGGCTTTACGGGTCGTAAAGTAAAAGGAACGATCCACTGGGTAGAAGCAACACAGGCTGTTCCAGTAGAGTTCCGTTTATATGAGCCACTGCTTTTAAGTGAAGAAACAGAAGCAGTAGATGAAGACACCGAAAATGAAACAGAAGTAGAAAAAACATTCTTAGATTTCATCAATCCAAACTCCCTTGAAATCCTAAAGGGCTTTGTGGAGCCAAACTTAAAGGATATTGAACCACAAGAGAAGTTCCAATTCTTTAGACACGGTTACTTTAATGTGGATCCAAAGCATACAACAAAGGAAAACCTTGTATTTAACCAGATTGTTTCGTTGAAGAGTTCATTTAAGTTATAGTGTGAATTAAGGCAAGACCTCTATTAAAGGAGGTCTTTTCTTATTGGCCCTTTTCTGTTAATTCTATCAAAGGATTCGTTTGATAGAGTCCACTTGCTTTAATCGATTCGCAAAAAAATTGTAGTATTCTTCTTCTTCATCACAAAGGATGATTACTCTCTCATACATCGATTCGATACTACTATAAAAGCTTTGATCAATATCACCGTAATTATTCGTAAATTCTACACCCTTCTCTACGTAATAAAGCATAAGATCAGCTGTTCTTAGTTCGTCATTTGTGAGTTTTTTAAAGTCGGAAATGGCTTTTTTTGCCTCATTTAAACGTACCTTTCCATGTCCTTTTTCAGGGGGAAATTCAGTATTAATTTTTTTGTTGTTGGATTAAACAATTCGTTTACAGCCTCATCACCAAGAAAACGGACGGATAAATAGGATTGTACATCCTTATTAGTCTTGTAAAGATCAGTAATTAATTGAATAAGTTCTTTCTGCTCGTATTCTTTTAAGTTTTGTTAATTCGGTTACCTTTAGTTTCTTTTTTGCATCTTCTTTTGATATCCTCTTTGACCTACTTGGATGTAATGCTAGTATACATGATTTAATTTTGAGAGATTAAGAGAAATCAATGCGGATTAAATGATGGATAAGATATAATTAAGATATATTATGTGATATTCAGAATGTGAGGGGTTCCATGAAATATCAGGTGTTGACGGAATTGAAAAATGAACTTGATCAGTATCGCCCCGTTCATTCAAATATTAAGGGCTTAACAGATACCAATACAAAAACGAACCGGGAGATCGACTCAGTATGAACAAAAAAGACGTAGCATCTATTAAGAATCAATTTAAACTGGATAATGACCGAATGAAGATTGCCGACATTTTTAATGTGTATGTGATGAAAGAAAGCCGTGATATTTTATATTCAGAAAGCAGGCCGTTTTCGATACTGGATCAAGATCAACAGGAGTTATTTTTCAAAAACTTTAAGAAAGTGCTAACAGGTCAAATGGATGAAAAATTATTCGAGCTAAAGTTCCAAAAGAATGCAGAGAATTCCAGTCAGTTGATTTTACATAAGGGACTACTTGCAGCTGAAGAGGTGGATTGGAAGGAGGAAATGCTGCTCCTCGTTGAAAAGATGTTTAAAGATACTACATATGAAATGGATGTTGTGGTCACGTTTATCCGTGGTGAGTATTACAAACCAACGAAAGAGATAAACGACGAGGGCGAGGAAAGTGGAAGTAACACCGTGTATAGCCATAAATTTATTCTCTGCAGTTTGAATCAGACAGAGCAGTCAGAAAAAACGCTGCTGTTTGATTTTGCCCAGAAGGAATTTAAGTACAACGTGGTTGTCGATTCGATTATTAATCTTACGTCTCCAGTGGCAGGATTTTTATTTCCTTGCTTCACAAACAGCTATGCGGATGTAAACCATATCCTTTATTCCGCTGCTAAACCAAATCACCCCGATATCTATTTTATCGAGCATGTGTTAAATAGCGAAGAAATCCTAACAGCCAAAGAGAATAAAGCTGTGTTCGAGGAAATTGTGAGAGAAGTAACAGGAGACCAAATGAATACATCCGTCCTTTCTAATGTATACGAAGAAATTAACCGTGTCATGGCAGAGGCGGAGGAAGAGACACCAAAGCTAGATGTCAAGGACGTAGAACGCGTGCTAAAAGTGAGCGGAGTCGAAGGAGTTAATATAGAAAAGGTCGTAACGGCATTTCAAAAAGTTGTGGATGACGACAAGTATGAACTCAAAGCGAGTAGTATCATGCCGAACTATAAGACAAAATCAATTAAAATTAAGACAAAGGTAGCGGATATTTCAATAAGCCCACAAGACTTGAAATACGTTAAACAAGTTCACTTTAACGGTAAAAAATGTATCTTGATTGAGGTAGATGAAGATATGGAGATTGAAGGGTTTAAGTTGGACGTGGAGACGCTTTAGTTTACTAGCTTTTATATAGTTGCAACTAACTGTAAGTTTGGTGCCTGACACCTGTAGGCTAATTCTTTAAATTTAGGTGCAGGCAGTTTATTGAGATATTCTCATTAAAGAGAAAAAGAATTGAATGAATTACTTATAGAGTCTGTTCAAAAAGGAGGACAAAAAGAGCAAAGAAGTTCGAGGAAGCGAAGTCTTGAGCTACCTGCGCGTATGTTTTGTATACGTGAGGAGCGGAGAGACGAGCTGACGAAGAAATTTGAAGCTATTTTTGCCGGACTTTTTGAACACCCTCTTATATTTAGTGAACTACAAAAAATTATAAATAGCTTAGATTAGGTGTAATGGAGTTTACACTTGCACCTAAAAATCTAACGTTAGGATATAAGCCAGTTTTCTTTTCTGGAAAAAGGCCGAAGTTCGCCACGTTATATGTAGAAAAACGCTATAAGAGTCTGTTCAAAAAGGAGGACAAAAAGAGCAAAGAAGTTCGAGGAAGCGAAGTCTTGAGCTACCTGCGCGTATGTTTTGTATACGTGAGGAGCGGAGAGACGAGCTGACGAAGTAATTTGAAGCTATTTTTGCCGGACTTTTTGAACACCCTCTATAACTGTTTGATACTTCAAGTGGATCCAGGTAACCAAGAATCTTCGAAAGGAAAATTGATCCAAATAGAAATACAACAACTCTTACACTTTGATATCCGACAAATGAGAAGCTTTGCATTAAAAAAAAATGAAGTATGTCATGTAAAATTAATTCGAAATCACAACCCTAAAACGTTAAGATGAGTATGGAAAAAAGCCAACTATGCTTTCAAATTTAGTAAATACCTATCTGAAGAACCTTCAATGATTAAAGACTATCTTCTAAATTTCTTCCTTATGACATCCCCTGTACTTCTGTTTATTTTGTTTCGTGTGCCCTTTCAAGATAATCCGAAAAATAGTGTGAAGGCTGGCTTGATTTTCAATTTTTCTAGTATATTGTGCATGTGCTATCCGATTGTTATGGATCAAGGGTTTCTGTTAGATCTTAGATGGGCCCCTTAATGCTATTGAAGCATCAGTAAACATAAGAAAAGTAGAAGTTGTTTTGTCAGAAGCCAATGGTTTTGCTCACATTATGATAAAGGTCACGGAGTCGGCATGACGCCTAAGCAAATTGCTCGCATTGGACAATCCTAGTAAAGTCAATTTCGGTACAACCGTAGATTTGTATTTTCAGATTCATCGGGCGAGGTAACATCAGTGCTAGGTATTATCTGAAAATTGGATAGTGCCTGGCACTTTTTTTGTATACGGATTTATACATAGAACAGCAGTTGTGTTATAGTAAATAAACAAATTTTTACGAAAAAAGGAAGACCAACGTGAAGTCAACCATCCATTACATCAAAGAATGGCAGCATACATTATTGGCTGAGATTCAGTATTTGAAGAAATACGGTAGTACGAAATACCGCGTCATGAACGGTCATTTGCTTTCAAGTGAGGAGGGGTTTACCTATTATTTTGAAACAGCCGCATCCCAACGGATTCCAGTAGGCTCCCTGGTTAAACTGGAATGGGAGAATGTCACTCAGGAAGCACGGACACTATCAACAGACCGAAAAGTACTGATTCTCTCTGTTCCTACTTTTATTGGGGACCTAATTTCAGAGGCCTATGTTTCCCACGATCCTTGGGAGCTTTTAGAAGAACTGATTCAGCGGTTTGACGAGATAAAAGAGAGTAAAAGTAAGCGTGCTAGAATAAAGAGACTGATGAATCCGCCAGTGGAGACAAAGCATCCCATTGAAAAAATTAAAAACAATGTGCATGAAGTATTTCTCCGGTCGAAATACAATCCTGTTACTTTTATTTGGGGACCACCAGGAACTGGGAAAACGTATACCCTTGCTCGTGTATCCATTGAACAGTATTTAAGAGGGAAAAGTGTGTTGCTGTTATCTCACAGTAATCAAGCGATTGATGTTCTAGTAGCAGAAATAGCAGGAGTGTTACATAAGAAGGGTAAGCTTCGGGATGGGGATCTATTGAGATATGGCTCACAAACAGGAGAGATTTTATCTTCATTTGAAGGAGTCACCACCACACAGCTTATCCAGAAAAAAGACCCCATGCTTGCAGACGAAAAGAAGTTCTTAACAGAAGAGAGACAAGGATTAAAGTTTGACCTTTCTAGGTCCTTTGCGAAAAGGGATACGGACCGATTGCTAGAAATTGAAACAAAACTAGTGAGAGTGCTTGAAAAAATAAGACAAAAAGAAATAAAGCTTGTGAGTGATGCATTCATCGTGGGTACCACTCTGGCAAAAGCTGCATCTGATGAAACAATTTATAAAAAGAACTATGATGTGGTCATCGTCGATGAAGCGAGTATGGCCTATGTTCCTCAAGTTGCTTTTGCTACAACACTTGGGAAAAGAGTGATAGTATGTGGCGATTTTAAGCAGCTGCCTCCTATCGCATCGAGCAATCATCCACTAGTGGAAAAATGGTTAAAGCAGGATGTCTTTCAAAGTGCAGGTCTAACAGAGTCTGTAAAAGCGGGAGAACTACATCCTCAATTATTTTTATTAAAAGAACAAAGAAGAATGCATCCAGACATTTCTGCTTTTACGAATGCATTTGTTTACGGATCGCTTGTCTATGACCATGTAAGTGTAAAGAAGAGTAGACAGTCAATCGTTTCAGAAGCTCCGTTTCAAAACAAGGCTTCTGTGCTACTAGATACTAGTTATACAGGTGAGCATTGCTATGTGGAAAAAGGATCAAGTTCCAGAATTAATCTTTGGCAATTGCTCCTCTCCTTTCAGCTTATACATGAAGCCTATATAGGCGGCTCGCGTTCGATAGGGTATGCAACCCCTTACCGAGCACAAGCTGAACTAATGCAAGTAGTACTGCAGGACTTGTATGCCAAAGAACTAACAACAGCTGATATCATTGCAGCAACCGTGCATAAATTCCAAGGTAGTGAAAGAGATATGATGATCTTTGACAGTGTTGACAGCTTCCCGCAAACTAGAGCCAGCATGCTAGTAATAGGTAAGGAAAGTGAGAGACTATTAAATGTAGCCATCACAAGAACAAAGGGAAAATTTATCCACGTGGCAGACACAGCATTTATTCAAAAGCATGTGTACCGAGGCAAGTCGATAAGAGAACTTGTTGACTATCAGCAATCCAAAAAGCAGCAGGTACTCCCGCGAGAAATCGGAACATGGGTGAAGCACCAACACCCTAGTTTGCAATGGCTACATGCTCTCAAACTGGACCGCCTTTTTAAGGATATAGAACTCGCTCAACATACGATTTTGATAAACCTTCCAAGTACCTATAGTCTACCTGAAGAGTGGGATATTCAGTTAAAGAATGTATTGAAAAAAGTGAAAGTCGTAGTGTTAGGAGAAGGGGAGTCACTACCTTTTCCTTTTGTCATAATTGATCAAAGGTTTATATGGCTAGGTGTTCCAGTTGGAAAGAAACCAACATTACAACCTCCTTATGTAGCGGTGAGGCTGGATTCTGAGCAGGTCGCTTTGCATCTACAAAACCATTTAGCAGAGTAGGGAATAGAACAGGTACTATTATAGGAGGCTCATCGATGACGAACAATGATATATTAATCCGATTAAGATATGCTCTAGATATAAGAAACATGGAAATGGTTGAAATTTTTAAGCTTGGTGGTATCGAACTAACAACAGAAGAAGTGCTAAAGCTACTTACTAAATCAAAAGACAGTAGTGATCTTGAAGCTGACAATGAGGATGAACTAGCTGAAAATGAATGCACGAATGATAGGTTAGAATCCTTTTTAAATGGCTTCATTATATTCAAAAGAGGTAAACAAGAACCAAAACCAGGCCAACCTGAAAGATCCTCACTGTCAAGTGAGAGTATGAATAATACTCTTCTAAAGAAATTGAAAATAGCACTTGAATTTACAAGTGAGGATATGATGGATATCCTAGAACTAGCAGGAATCCGGATAACCAAAGGAGAATTAAGTGCTCTTTTAAGAAAAAAAGGTCATAAGAATTATAAACAATGCCTTGATCATTTCGCTCGAAATTTCTTAAAAGGATTAGCAATCAAATATAGGGGATAAGAGATTTGTTTCCTCGGTGCCAGGCGCTTACCAGTTATCTGGATAGTGCCTGGCTTTCTTTTGAATAAAGGAGTTCATGGACAATTTGTCGAACTAACACCTTGTAAGTAAAAATGCGAAAAAGGTGTTGATGTATTTGATTCGAAAAGATTATGACCATCTCTGGAAGGATGTGATTACGGATCTGTTTGAGGAGTTTCTCCTGTTTTTTTCTCCGGATTTGTATGAACAAGTTGATTTTTCGGTTAGTCCTGAATTCCTAGAACAAGAGCTGCAAACAATTTACCCTGATTCTTCAAGTAAAAAGCGTATCGCTGACAAATTAGTAAAGCTTCAACTAAGAAATGGCAATGAACAATGGGTATACGTACATATTGAAGTGCAAGGAGGCTACAAAGAGAATTTTCCAAAGAGGATGTTTCAATCTTTTTATCGAATGATGGAAAAGCATAAAAGGGAAATCTATGCACTTGCCCTTTTTACTGATGAGGACTCAAAGTACAACAAAAGTGAATTTCACTACAAGTTTTTTGGAACGGAAGTAACCTACAGCTACAATTCCTTCTGCATAGACTCTCAATCTGAATCCACACTACTCCAATCCCAAAATCCATTTGCGTTAGCAGTATTAGCAGGCCAATATGTAGTAAAAAGTAAGAAGAACGAGAACTTGCGATTTGAATATAAACGTCATTTGCTACGCATTCTTTTTCAAGATAAAATAAAGGAGAAAGGTATTAAACGAGAATACATTCGAAAGTTATTTATATTCATTGATCATATATTGAGGATGCCAAAGGATGAAGAATTAGCCTTAGTTCAAGAAATCAAACCATTATTGGAAAGGGAGGAATCATTCATGAGTCTATCCATAGAAGATACATTTCTGGGAAAGTACATGATAAATGAAGCAAAAGAAAAGAGTAAAGCAGAAGGAAAAGCAGAAGGAAAAGCAGAAGGAAAAGCAGAAGGAAAAGCAGAAGGCCGAACCGAAGGTGAAAAGCAAAAGGCAATTGAAATAGCCAAAAATTTATTTGAATTAAATCTCGATATGGAAGCGATAAGAAAGGCAACAGGTTTAACAAAGGAAGAATTAGATAAGCTCAGAATCTAGTTAAAGGCAAGTAAACGATTGGCGATAAAATATAGGGGATGGATAAGAGCATTAACAAGATACTCTAGGTGATTAAATGGAACATAAATATTTAGGTGAAACAATTAGTTTTACTATCATTTATAAAAAGCGGAAAACTGTGGGGATCTCTATCGATCTTTATGGAAATATTGAAGTCCAGGCTCCTAAAGGGACACCCGATGAACGTGTGCTTCAATTGATAGAGGAAAAGTGGGATTGGATTCAGCGAAATAAAAAAGAAATGAAGGATAGAGTGCTTGGGCAACAGCAGAAGGTCTATGGTCAAGGTGAAAGCTTTCTTTATTTAGGAAAAGAATATCCAATCCACATCTCTCAAGATATCACGATTAATCAAGACCATGTAATGTTTGAAGGAAATAAGCTACATATATATTTGAATGAACTAGATGATGAAAAAATAAAACAAGCCTTAAAGCGGTTCTATTATCAGGAATGTAAAGCCTTGGTAGAGAAAAGGATTCGCTCCTATCAAAGCAACTTTAAAACAAAGCCACGCTCGATCCGTATTTCAGATAATAACAGAACCTGGGGAACATGTGACTCACAGCTGCAATTAACTTTTAATTGGAAGCTAGCAATGGCACCTCAGCAGGTGATCGACTACGTTGTCGTTCACGAAATGTGCCATATGGTCCATCTGAATCACGATCGTTCCTTTTGGCGCCTTCTTGGAAAATTAATGCCCGATTACAAGGAACAGGAAAACTGGTTAGCGTATTCAAGTTGGAAAATGACGATTTAAGTAGTAGGCTATGAAAACATAGGGATGGTTCTCCTGCTTCATTAGAAGCATTAAAACCGTCCCTTTTGCTTCCGTTTTTATGTATATCCTTTTCCTTTAACATTTCGAAAGTTTTTTCTAGACAATAGCATTCAGCTATATTTGAAGATGGATTGATATGTCCTAGATTGAAATGATGTTTTTCTATAAAGCCAAATTCATTAATCTTAACGAACCCCGCACCTACAATATTATCTTTCATTGAGCCGTCAATATAATACTCTATCATTCTCTTCACCCAATTCTATATTATCAACTATATGGTATTATGTTCAAAAAACGTTTCTGAAAAAACAAGTTCACTAGTTCTATTTTGGTAATTTTACCATATTAACAAAAAAGTAAAATGGAGTAGGAAATTACACATCAAAAGTCCCATTAAGTTTGTTTTGAATTAATCTAGAAACAGACTAGACCTTAGACGCTTAAATTAAATAAAATCCTCAATTAGTAATGAATATTTCTACTTTTTGTAATAAAATAGAACTTTACGAGGGGGATAGATAGAGAATGAACTTATTGAAAACTACATTGGCGCATTTTAAACCATATTGGAAAAAACTGCTCTTAGCTTTGGTCTTTTCTTTAATAGGTGGTGCATTTACAATCGTGCCATCCCTACTGGTAGGAAAGCTGGTAGACGAGGTAATCAGCGGACGAGAGATGACCTTTTTGATGTGGGTTGTCGGTGGGGTCCTCGTTGCTTATTTAGGGAAGTCACTATTTGAGACGTTGCAAGAGTATGTGCAGGTTAAGATTGGACTTGATGTGATTACGGATATGCAGATTCGTGCCTTTAGGAAATTGCATAGAACGCCCATGTCTTTTTTTACAACAACACCTAGAGGGGATATGTTGTATCGTTTAACTCATGATGTGGAGTCCATTCAAAACTTAAATAATACGGTGGTTCCCCGAATTCTACAGCAAGTTATTGGGGCGATTGCGGCATTCACCGCGGTCTTTGTTTTATACTGGCCTGCGGCAATTGTTATGTTTGTCGTGTTCGCCATTTACATTTTACCTTCGTTTAAATTGGGCAATATCATGCGGAAAATGAGTGCTGTACAAAGAGATATGAGCGCGGATATGTATCAGCACTTGCAGGAAAGCATTGAAAGTATGAGATTGGTTCGGACATTTCAAACACAGAAGCAAGAAGTGGAAACACAGCAAAGAAAACAATTAGCCTGGAAAACCTTCTCCATTCGTGCGGCCGTGATCGGAAAGGTCAACTGGCGTCTTGGAAACTTGTTCAATATCGCGGCTCCTGGTGTGGTCATGCTAATCGGAGGATATGCCATCTGGGATAGTGGGGAACTTACGATGGGTGCACTGGTTGCCTGTCTGAGCTTTATTCCAATCATGTTCTTACCCATTCGATCTTTGGCTGAGAATGCTTTGACGATTCAACAGGCCATTCCGGCTTTGCATAGAATCTATGAATATTTCGATTTACCAGAAGAACATGAAGAAAATCTGCCAACAATTGGACATGTTGAAGGAAAAATAGAAGTAGAGAATATATGGTTTACGTATCCTTCGAGTGACAAACAAATCCTAAAAGGAGTTTCGCTGTCGCTTTTGCCAGGGAGCCATATCGGAATTGTTGGTACAAGTGGCGGAGGGAAAAGTACTCTTATTCAAATTTTATTAGGATTGTATGAACCAACGGATGGCTCTGTCTTAATTGATGGAAAGGATCTTTTTTCCTATAATCGAAACAGTTTTAGGCAACAAGTTGGTGTTGTCTCACAGGAAACCTTCCTCTTAAATAGCACACTTCGAAATAATCTTTTATATGGTAAAAAGGATGCAACGATGGAAGAGTTGGAACGTGCTGTGGAAGCTGCTGGTTTGAAGGAATTAATTGAATCAATGGAAGAGAAGTATGAAACTGTTGTCGGCGAACGTGGCTTAAAGCTTTCTGGGGGGCAAAGGCAAAGAGTTGCTCTTGCCAGGGCCATTCTAAGACAGCCTCCAGTTTTGATCTTTGATGAAGCGACTTCCTCATTAGACGGGGAAACAGAAGAAAAAGTGCAAGCTTCACTTGAACAATTAATTCCGGGAAGAACCACGATCACCATTGCCCATCGCCTTGTCACAGTTCGAAACGCAGATACGATCATCCTACTAGATCAGGGGATGGTCGCTGAACAAGGAACGCATGATGAACTGCTTGCCTTAAAGGGGCAGTATTATGAATTATACAAGGCCCAATATAGTGAGCTGGAAAAGGAGATGATTGGATGAGTTCAAACAAGGTCTCCGAAAAGAAGAATCGTGATGGTAGAAGAGTGCTATCTTTTTTAAAGCCCTATAAAAAGTGGGTGATTGGTGACTCGATTGTCATCGCTATCAGTCAAGTCTTTTCAGCATTAATCCCAACATTAGCATTAGGCTGGCTAGTGGATACGATTATACCAGATGAAAACAAAACTTGGCTATGGGGGTTAATGTGGTTATTAATCCTATCAGCTGTTTTGGATTTAGTCATGATGGTTATCGATGAATATTTTTGCCACCAAACGGCCAAGACCGTAACCAATTGGCAGAAGCTTCGACTGTTTCGCCATTTGCAAGTGCTGCCTTATTCCTTTTACCATAACAATTCCTCGGGGGAATTGCTTGCAAGAGCCTCAGATGATCCAGATACTCTTCATAACTTCCTTGCTTGGGAAGGTTCGACCTTTATGGCAAGTGTTCAGGGTGTCATCATTTATAGTCTCGTGCTGCTATGGATTCACCCTTATTTGATGATTACGAGTGTGGTTTTGGGTTTGATATTCTATATGACTTCCAATTATGTCGGTGCTAGGACTAGGGCAGCTTCCGCAGATGCAAGAACAGAGGCCTCTAGATATCTTGAGAGATTGAGAGAATCCGTTACTGGAATTCATTTGTCGCGTGTGATGGGTGTTTCTGATAATGAGGTGGAGAGTGTAGTTTCAATAAGAAAGACTTTCGTTCAACATTCGATCAAGGAATTGAAGGCAAGAATGCAATCTGTCGTGGTGATTGCTAGCTACAACGGATTTGCTCTAGGTCTTGTCTATTTGATTAGTACTTTATTAATTTGGAACGATGGTTTGTCAACTGGCCAAATGCTTACAGCGGGCGGATTAGTCACGATTGCCGCAAACGAAATGCAAAGATTGCTTCGTAACTGGCTCTCTGTCAGAAGAACGGGACCAGCACTTGATCGCTCGGACCTTCTTTTATCTGAGCAGCCCTCTGAAGCTGAAACAAAGGAAGGCATCCGTGGATTGAGAGCAACTGGAACGATTCGATTGAAGGACGTTACGTTTGCTTACCCTGGAATTGAAGAAAATGTCTTATCGGGCGTTTCTTTTGACATTCAAGCAGGTGAAAAAGTGGCGTTAGTTGGTCCAAGTGGTTCAGGAAAATCCACGATTGTCGACTTACTGTTTAGGCTCTACGATACTAGTGATGGATGGATTGAAGTGGATGGAAGGGACATTGAGGAATGGGATACAGCGTGGCTTCGATCACAAATGGCCATTGTGACCCAGGATGTCCAATTGCGAAGTGGCACGTTGGCCGATAATTTAAGAATTGGAAAGCCAGATGCTACAGAGGAAGAACTGTTAAAGGCTGTCTTGGATAGTGGTTTGGGTGAACTAGTCTCTAGTCTTCCAGAAGGATTAAATACAATGGTTGGAGAAAGAGGAAGCCTTCTTTCAGGAGGACAGAAGCAGCGATTATCATTGGCAAGAGCCATTCTAAAAGACGCTCCTATCCTAATCCTTGACGAAGCGAGCTCAGCTCTCGATCCAATCACAGAAACAAAGATCAATGAGGCTGTTCTGAAAACAGAGAAAAACCAAACCATCTTAATCATCTCCCATCGTCTATCCACAGTTCTCTCAGCAGATAAGATCATTGTTCTTGAAAATGGAACAATCGTCGAAGAAGGTGGACATACGGATTTGCTTGTAAATAGTAAAGGGGTTTATTCAAGACTGTTTGGTAGAGAAGCTGAAATTGGTGAGGAAGCAATTAATAATGTAGCTGTTAAGACAATATAAAGAGAGTAAGGGACGGTACTTATGCTTCTATTTTAGAAGCAAGAGCACCGTCCCTCTGCATTCTTCAGCAAAGCTCAGAGAACCTACAACTGTTCAAAATAGGGTGACTAGAATTGATGAAGAATTTTCGAGCCTGGAGCCTATTCCTTTCTGCAACGCTTTGGAAGGTGATGAGAGACTTGCAAGCGTTTTATAGTATAATAATCATTGAACGTGCAGGCTAGCTTTTTATAAATTATCACAGTTCAATCAAAGGAGCATTTATTATGAATAAAACAATAGATAAAAAAACAAGGGATACTTTACTAAATGCTCTTGAGAAAATGACAGCTCATAGTAGGCAGCTACAGGATAAAAGAGAGCAACAGTTATGGAAGAGTTTTGAGACACCTTGTAACCTTTCAGATGTTCTAAGCTACTTAACAAAAAGTGAATTGGATAGTATTCGACAAAATCTTGACCTTAGAGGAATAAGTGCCCTAAAAAAAGGCGAATTAGCCGAAGTACTTGAACAGTCCATACCACATAAGTTAAAAGATATCTTATACAAATTTGATCTAGAGCGATATGATTTACTTCATAAAATTATCAAGAAGACAAAAGTGAGTATTAAAGATTCCGAGTTTAGTATATCAAAAATTAGATCTCTAAGAGAAATCGGAATTATTTTTCCAGGGATTGATCAAGACCAAAAGTTCCTAACTATGCCATCGGAACTAATGGATATTTTTGCACAAGTGGATGGTACCCGATTAAAAGAGGTTATTCGTAGAAACACAGAGTGGATAGGTCTAACCCATGGGATGCTCTACTATTATGGAGTAATGAGTACTTCGGATCTTGTAGATAGGCTTAGAATATTGACCAATCAAGAAGTTGATAGTAGAGAGTATTTGAATGTGTTTGCTGCCTCAAGTCACTACTATAAACAAGCTAGATTTTCTCCATCTGGGATTGGACTAGAGGATTATCGAGTGATCAATGGGAAGAAACTAATGGAAGAACATAAGAAACGTCCAACTATTGACTATTACCCTTTTACTAAGAAGCAGTTACTAAAAGCTGGAGATCCATCTTATTTTGAAAGAACACCTCAGATGGGCAGGCTACTTCTGTTTTTGTCCCAATATTATGATATAGATCAATCAGAACTAAATGAATTGGCATTGCAGTTAATCTCTCTTATTAATAAGGAAGCCAACTTGTCAGGAATGATGGACTATCTGCAGAACCAATTTGAGTTTCAATCCTTTGAGTTTGTCCAGCAAGTAACCCAGATGGTTGTGGACGTTCATAATACTACTTTTATGTGGGCGTTGAAGGGTTATTCTCCTTCTTGGGTATCTATTAATAAAGAGAGAAATCAGCTTAAACCAATACCATCCATGATACCTATGCGAAAGTCTTTTCCTTCCAATGTTATTGAAATAAGCAGTCGAACAAAAACAGGACGTAATGATCCTTGTACATGTGGAAGTGGGAAGAAACGTAAGAAATGTTGTGGGAATTTGGAGTAAAACAAAGGGGAAGGAAGCAAGAGAAACGTCCCTCTTGTTTTCCAAATTCCTTTAATATTTTTAAAAAAATGATGCTTGAATTATTAATATTGGAATTCTGTTGCATACATATAGAAGAGAACTTTAAGTAGAGGTAATGTACATATGAATGAGAAGTTATTAAAAGATGCAGATAAAAGCTATCAAAGGGCTGAGCAGAAGGCTGCTTATTATTTTAATTCACTTTATGATCAGGTTATGCAAAAGACATATGTCCCCACCCTAACAAAAGATTTTCAATCATGGAAACACAATCATATTTATCATTCTTCATTATTTTCCTTTTTTTCGCGTGGAAGGGGAAAACCGGATACCAAGGGGTATCACAAATATATCCAATGGCTGGATTATACGGGCAAACTAGATAATTACCTAGACCGTAGCATTTCCTATATTTTTATGCGAGATTTAGGCAAAGCCCTTGATTCACCTGGTACACAGACTAGGGTCCGGAGTGTAGTAGACAGTTTAAAAAATCATCTGACTTCATCTACCAAAACAGATCTAGGAGAGAAGATCGATACGTTTAGCCTCGCTGGATTATACCGGATTGCCCAGAATGAAGGCGTGGAATCCACCTTGATCTGGGTTATAAACAAACTAAAGACTGTATCTGCCAGTATTCCGAAGGGGATGGATGCTGAGCAAGCTCAGCGAAAACTGATTAAACTCATAGCTGGAGTAGTGATGCACGAGGTCGAAGAGATGAGTGAGGAGACATCGAATGAAGTACGTTCTCAGAAACTGGACAAAGCAATAAGGCTTGGCTATTCCTATGGTCTGACCTATCCTTTCATTGATGATCTTCTGGATGCCAAAATCTTATCTGCTACTGAGGAAAAGCAATATTCCGATTTGATACGTACCACCCTTATCACAGGTTCTGTGCCAGAATTGGGCAAGTGGACTGGAAAAAGCAAGGACCTAATCACATATATTCAGTCGGAACTCCGAGATGCCTTTGAGTATATAAAGGCCAATCAGAGAAGAGAGACGAGAAAACAATTTTTCGAGCAATCCTATGTGTTTTTTCATTCCCAGGAAGTGGACCGTGTAAAGGATCTATCCAATGAAAAGTACACCAATGAAGAACTTTATCTACCGATCATTTTAAAATCATCCTCTTCCCGATTGATTGTCCGTTCAGTGATCAGTGCTCCTCTGGACGAGGGCTTTGACAACCGAACATTCTTTTATGGAATTTACAACCAGTTAGCAGATGATTTTGCAGATATGTTTGATGACATGAAGGAAGGTTCGGTAACACCCTATACCTATTTTATCAAATATCATGATAAGCGAACGGATCTTATAAACCCCTTTGAATTATACTGGACGGTCATCAGTAATCTGATCCATAACGTGTATCACTCAGATAAAAAGGCCTGTGAAGTGATACTGGACCGGGCCATAAACGGTCTGAAACGATTTAAAGAGAGAATGGGAACCAAAAAATACAACGAAGTCATGCTGCTATTCTCTTTTGGAAATCCAAAGTTCAATTCTCTTATTCAAAAAATGGTGGATAAAGCAGACGATGTTGATTTCTTTGATAAACTACTTCGGGATCATATGATGACCATTCTAAAAAATGAGCGAAAAGAGCAGGAAGACTTTTCTAATACGATCGAGACCGTACGCAATCAGATCAACAATATCTTACCTATCTCTAAAACAGATGTTTCTTTAATGAAGGAGTCAATTATTGATGCTGCAAACTACAGTCTAAAAGCCGACGGAAAGCGCTTGAGGCCAATCGTGACTTGGGTCATGGGTGTTAACGAATATGGATTAGAAAGTTCAGCAATCGTGCCACTTTTAAGATCATTGGAATATATGCATACAGCATCACTAATCTTCGATGACTTACCTTCCCAGGATAATGCGTCCCTCCGAAGGGGGCGTCCTACCCTACATCAGGTGTACAGCATTGCCATAGCAGAATTAACCGGTCTTTTTCTGACCCAAAAGGCAACCCGAGAACAAGCATCACTTGACCAATTCGATTCGAAAACGGTGCTTAGCTTAATTCGATATTCGTCCCAAATGACAGAGGATATGTGCAAGGGACAGGCGATGGACTTAGGGTCAAAAGGGAAACACTTGACACTTGAACAACTGAATATGATGTGCTTTTATAAAACTGGAATAGGATTCGAAGCTTCCCTCATCATGCCTGCCATTCTGGCTCAAGCGAAGGAAGTAGAAATGGAAGCATTGAAAAAATTCGCCCAGCATGCAGGTATTGCATTTCAGATTAAGGATGACTTGCTTGATGTTGAAGGAGATCAGACCTTACTCGGAAAACCCATTGGAAAAGATGCTGAAAACAACAATTCGACTTTTGTCTCAATCTTAGGTCTAGAAGGTGCTAGAAAAGCGATGTGGGAACATTACTGTCTTGCAACAGAAGCGTTGCATGAAGTACCACGCAATACCACTTTTCTGAAGCAGTTATTGAAATATATGGTGAATCGGAATCATTAGAAGTTTGATATAGTTGTAGCTTGATATATACAAAATGCTTGGTCAAATTTAATTTCACCCGTTTCTCATACGTTTCAGTAACAAGGGGACAGTACAATGTAACTTTTAAGACAAATGTAAAGAAATAAAGAAAGGGATGGTTCTTTTGCAAAAGAACCATCCCTTTCCTTATTTGTGATCCGAAATTAAACAACCTTTCCCTATTACGAATAACTGATACGTAATAAGTAAAAGAAGAATGTCAAACTTTCTTGAACCATGTAAAGCAAAACTTGTTGTTGACCGACGTTATTCATTGAGGAAAGTTCCCGGAAGCAATGAGGTATTTTGAGGAATGACACACACAGAGAAAGTGTAAGAGAACCGATCCCGTGTTTTTAGTTTCAAGGTCTGCTATATTTAGTTAAAGGACTTGGAAAAGTAAATAGAAACATACCCTAATTGAACAAATGAAAAGGAAAAGGAGTATTCAAAAATGAGAAATCTCTCAATATCAGGGGGTAATACCTATGAAATATAACAAATTTGTTAGTGCATTAGTGATTTTTTCCATAGCCTGCTTCCTTTTATTAAGTGTGGGGTTTGTGAAGGGAGTGAACTCTGTGTTAGATCCAGGTACCAACTCAACCCAATCTATGGATAAACCTGACGAACAAGCGTCTGATTTAAAGGAAAAGAAATTGATCGTTGCGATTGGGGATTCTCTGACAAGAGGAGTCGGTGATAGCGAAGGGCTTGGGTATACAGAAAGAGTAAAAACCATCCTTAAAAATGACTTTAATCAAGAAATAGTTTTATCAAACTTAGCCATAGGTGGACTTACCACGAGTGGACTTTTAGATGAGTTTAAAAAAGAAAGTGTCCTGCGAACATTGACGGAGGCAGATGCTATTTTCTTAACAATTGGTGGGAATGACCTGTTTCCTGGGGCTGACCAGCTTAGTGCAGAATATTTAGCCTCGTATCGCCCTGACGAAGTGACTTTTAAAAATAACCTAGATAAAATTGTTTCAATTATCAGAAGTGAAAACAAAAATGTACCGATTTATGCATATGGGTACTACAATCCCTTTCATAATGTACCTGGATTAGATGTTTCTTCTGCCTTTGTTTCAAAATGGAATGACCTACTAGAACAGTCACTGCTAACAACGACTAATACATATGTGATCCCAACATTTGATATTTTCTATAATGAAGAAGATCGTTATTTATATACCGATCATTTTCACCCGAATGCAGAGGGGTATACACAAATGGCAGAACGCTTAGGGGCTAAATTTGGTAGTCAGCTTGGAGATGAATAGTATGAAAACAGTTTTAAAGGTTGAGGGTCTCACAAAAGTGATAAAAGGCAAAACATTAGTTGATCATATTTCTTTTGATGTCATGGAAGGGGAGGTATTTGGCTTTCTAGGTCCTAACGGTGCTGGGAAAACAACGACCATTCGTATGCTAGTAGGGTTAATTTCTCCCACAAGTGGAGCGATTTCCATAGCAGATCAAGATATTAAGGTACATTTTAAACAAGCAATGAAACATGTAGGATGTATTGTAGAAAACCCAGAGCTATACGGCTACCTAAGTGGATGGGAGAACCTAATTCAGTTTTCTCGTATGATTGGTTTAAAGGATGAGAAAAGAGTGGATGAAATCGTAAAATTAGTCAATTTAGATGAACGAATTCATGATAAAGTAAAAACCTATTCACTTGGAATGAAACAGCGTCTTGGAATTGCCCAAGCATTGTTAAGTGACCCTAAACTTCTTATTCTGGATGAACCAACAAATGGGCTAGACCCAGCAGGAATAAGAGAGCTTCGTGAATTTATTCATATGCTTGTCAAAAAACAAAATATGAGTGTATTTATATCCAGTCATTTACTAAGTGAAATTGAAATGATCTGTGATCGAGTGGGAATAATTCATAAAGGAAAAATGCTTCGCGTCTCTACTGTAAAAGATCTCGTAAATGAAGAGACTGAACGAGTAGAATGGCATGTAACACCTCTTCAAGAAACGGTAAAATTACTTGAAGCATTCTCTTTTATTAAGGATGTGACTATAGAAAATAAAGTGGTTATGTGCAAGATGCCAAAGGATCAAATCCATGTGGTAACGAAGCATTTAGTTGAACAGGGAATTGAAATGAATGGTGTAAAAATAAACCCTGTGACACTGGAAGATCTGTTTATGGAAATTACGGGGGGTGCTGAAGTTGGGTGAACTAGTTTCTTTAACGTTCAATGAAATGGAAAAAATGGTCCGAAAGAAACGAATTCAGCTCATTACCATCATCTTAGCCGTATTAATTCCTATATTTGTTTATGCACAATTACAACAGACTCAAGAGGTAATAGAACGTCTTGGAACAGATGACTGGAGGGTAGCCCTTCAACAAAGAATTATGGACGGGCAAAATCGTCTGAACTCAACAGGTATTCCTGAAGAATGGAAAAGCTGGCTAAAGGTACAAGTTGATCAACAGCAATATTACTTAGATCAAAATATCAATCCTACATTTCCTGGTGCACCGACTTTTATCAGGGAACTAATCGAGCAAAGCGTTGGCTGGTTATTGTTACCCCTATTAGTCATGGTCATAACCATTGATATTGTTTCTGGTGAGCGAAGTGATGGTACCATTAAACTGCTTCTCACTAGACCGGTGAAACGGTGGAAGGTATTGTTATCTAAATACATTTCCATTAATTTGTTAATATCCTTTCTACTTATATGGTATGGCTTAATCGCTTATCTCGTATCAGGATTTGTATTTAGTTTCAAAGGATGGTCTGTCCCTGTCTTAACAGGATTTCAAATTCAAAACGGCACCCTTACGACTACAAATGTGCAGCTCATTCCACAATGGGAGTATATCTTGATGTCATTTGGTTTGGCTTGGTTTGTATGTATCGTTATTGGGACCCTATCGTTTATGGTGTCTGTTCTTGTCCGCACCACACCTGCAGCCATGGGGATTATGCTTGCTGCTTTAATAACAGGAAGTGTTTTAGGTGGTCTTGCCACATCCTGGTCAGGTGCGAAATATTTTTTCAGTGTTAATTTAGGTTTAACCGATTACTTATCAGGTCAATTGCCCATGATTGAAGGATTAACAATGCAATTCTCTTTACTTAACCTTTCCATTTGGGGAATTATTGGACTAGTGATTGCATTCATTGTCTTTATTAAGCAAGATATGCTAGCGTAAAAATGCACCTGTTTTACCAAAAAGATCATGAGCCAAACAAGGCTTCATGATTCTTTTTTTATGGCCAATTATCCAGAAAATAAAGGTTATTAATGGGAAAAAGAGAATGTAAGAAGAAAACAATGCGGAGGTTTTTGCAGTGACCAACCTTAACACACTAGACACCCCAACATTGCTACTAGATTATCAAAAGCTTATAAAGAATATTAATCAGGTTGCTTCTTTTGCAAAAGAACAAGGTATTTCCTATCGGCCCCATATAAAAACACATAAATCAGTGAAGATAGCACAGTTGCAGATACAGGCAGGAGCAGTTGGTGTGACGACCGCGAAAATTAGTGAAGCAGAGGTCATGGTTGCTGGAGGTATCCGTGATATTTTAATTGCTTATCCAATTTCGAGTCCAGCCAAGATTAATAGATTAGTGAAGCTTTTACATCAAGGGGTTCAGTTGAAAGTGTCCGTCGATAGCACTGAATCCTTATGGCATCTGCAAAAAGGACTCGAACATACTCCTTATTCATTGGAGGTTTGGATCAAAGTAAATTCTGGGTTAAATCGATGTGGGGTTGAACCAGGTCCGGAAGTCGTCCGTTTGGCAAAGGAAATTATGACTCATTCAAAGTTAAAGCTTGGTGGGATATATACGCATGCAGGACATTCCTACGCAACAAAAACTGCTGCTGAAATCGAAGCAATTGGAGTTCAAGAGGGCCAAGCAGTCGTAGAAAGTGCGAATGATTGTGAAGTGGCTGGAATTCCTATTCCTGTTCGAAGTGTAGGTTCAACTCCTACTTATAAAATCGAAGGAAAAGTACTGTAACCGTCAAGTAAAAATGATCAATTTTTCACAATTAATTTTGACCACTTTTCACCAATTAAGATTGACCATTTATCAGTTGAATAGAGTCTTTCGATATTTCATCCGAATACTGTCTGTTTCTTCTCCGAAAGTAATGACCTCACTCCGATGGAGTAGGCGATCTAAAATTGCTGTTGTTAAGGTTGGGTCTCCTGAAAATTTCCCCCATTCATTTGGTCCTTTATTTGAAGTTAGAATAAAGGCTGCTTTATTCTAACTTATTTTTGAGGCAGGGGATTTCTGGCTGAAGTTCGTTAAATATAAAGACAAGGAAACCTTACAAAAATACATGATTGGAAGGTTTCCTTGTCTTTATGCTTCTTAATATTGTTTGGTACACAAAAGTCTTAATACATTTTAGACATAAACACTTAATGTTTATTCTTCGCCGATCAGACTTCCAGCTTTATCAAAAAACTTAAAATTATACGTATGTGTATTAGCTTGGGGTAAATCTATCCAAGTCACATTCTTTTGATTCAGATTAAACTCTTGTTCTATTGCTTGACCATTTACGTTCATCTCCATTTTAGCAATCTCATTCTCTTGATTTGTTACAATCATATATTTTAAAACATTAGATTCATCACTCACTACGTGTATCAAGTAGGAGGCAAAAGATTGTCCCTCACTTTTTTCTATATGCTTCCACTCATAATTTCCTTTTAAGTTTTTTGTAAAATGAATATAAGCAGGATTATTATTTGTCAAAAATCCTACCAACCTATCATCGTTTATATCAGTAATCTCTAATATCTCGATTGATTCAGTCTTGTAACCTTCAATTGATTTAATAACTTGTACTATGGATTCTTTATCATTTCCATATGGTTTATTAATACTATATAAAGTATATATAACCAATATAGTTGTTATTATTATAGAGGTTATAATGTACATTTTTCTATTTTTCTTTAATGACATAAGAATAATTTCTCCTTCAAATAACTTTATTTTTATTTCTTATTTCGTAAACCTACTTAAATGTTTGAAAAGATGCTTTTACTAATAGAAAATCAGTATAGTCTAGTTTTTTCAAGAGGTTGATAATTACTCTTTCGTTATCTAACTTTAAACTGGCATTCAAAAGAAACCTTATGTTCATTACTTCGGGAGAAGCTTACATCGTCTACGTTGAGGGACTAAACAAAAGTATTAATGAATTACTTATAGAGGATGTTCAAAAAGTCCGGCAAAAATAGCTTCGAATTTCTTAATTTCTTAGTCAGCTCGTCTTTTCCGCTCCTCACGTATACAAAACATACGCGCAGGAAGCTCAAGACTTCGCTTCCTTGAACTTCTTTGCTCTTTTTGTCCTCCTTTTTGAACAGGCTCTTATACTTGAGGGATATGTGGAAATAAATAAAAAGCTTAGTGGTAACGAAATTAATCATAAATAAAAATGGCTAATATTGAATAATTAATTACATAACAAAGGGTGGGAACACTACTGTCTTGCAACAGAAGCAATACAAGAGGTACCGCGTGATACCACTTTTCTAAAGGAATTATTAAAAAATATGGTAAACCGGGATCATTAATAATAGTTTTTGTTACCTAAAACAGTCCTTGGTGCCAGTTTCTCCAGTTTTCTAAAGGGGAATCCTGGCCCTGTATATTAGGGGTATAGTAAATTGGCAAAAGTAAAACCTACTAAGGGTTGCCTTGTGTCGATAAGGGTAAATAACAAAAAAATATTCATATTCAATTAAATATAGGACGCATAATAACAAAAGAAGAAAAGGGAGGATATGATGACAAAAGAAAAAATAGAAACAGGATGGAACTTAGACAACAGCTATGCCCGCCTGCCAAAATTGTTCTATACCAGCGATAACCCTAAGCCAGTGCAGTCCCCAAATTTGGTTATCCTTAATGAATCGCTAGCAGCAACACTTGGATTGAACATTGAAACGTTGAAAAGTGAAAATGGAATAGCGGTGTTTGCTGGCAACCAAATTCCCGAAGGAGCTGCACCACTTGCTCAAGCTTATGCGGGTCATCAATTCGGACATTTTAACATGTTAGGGGACGGACGGGCAATACTTCTTGGTGAGCAGATCACACCCCAAGGTGAGCGGTTTGATATTCAGTTAAAGGGTCCAGGTAGAACCCCATACTCACGAGGGGGTGATGGGCGAGCATCACTTGGACCTATGTTACGCGAGTACATCATCAGTGAAGCCATGCATGCCCTTGATATTTCTACGACCCGCAGTCTAGCAGTCGTTACAACGGGTGAGCCGGTATACCGAGAAACGGAGTTGCCTGGAGCCATTCTAACACGCGTGTCTTCCAGTCATATACGTGTCGGGACCTTCCAATATGCTGCACAATGGGGGACAGTCAAGGATTTAAGAACCTTGGCTGACTATACACTTAAGAGGCATTACCCAGACATTGAAACGGATGAAAGTCGATATCTTTCCCTCCTTCAGGAAGCGATTAAGCGTCAGGCCTCACTGATTGCCAAATGGCAACTGGTTGGTTTTATCCACGGGGTAATGAACACCGACAACATGACCATTAGCGGTGAGACCATTGATTATGGGCCTTGTGCTTTCATGGATACCTATGACCCAGCAACTGTGTTTAGTTCCATTGATAGAGAAGGGCGCTATGCATATGGAAATCAACCACCTATTGCCGGATGGAATCTTGCCCGATTTGCTGAAACCCTTTTGCCATTGTTGCACGAAGATCAGGACGAGGCTGTTAAATTGGCCCAGCAAGCGATTTCAGAATTCCTGGATCTGTATCAAACTAATTGGCTAGCAGGAATGAGAGAAAAACTAGGGATTTTTAATGAAGAGGCAGAGGATGAATCCCTTATCGAAAACCTCCTTAATATGATGCAGAAGCATCGTACGGACTTTACCAATACCTTCCGTGCATTAACTTTTGATAAATATGAGGATACAACTCTTTTTGGAACACCAGAATTTTCTCACTGGAATAAATTGTGGCAGGAAAGACTAGGCAGGCAGCAAGAAACGAAGGAATTGTCGCAACAATTGATGCGTACTAGCAATCCTGGAGTCATTCCTCGGAACCATCAAGTTGAAGAGGCACTAGAAGCAGCGGTAGAAAAAGGAGATTATAGTGTGATGGAACGATTACTTGATGTTCTTTCAAGACCCTTTTTGCACTCTCCTGAACAAGCGGATTATTCCAGACTGCCCGAGCAATCTACCCGTCCTTATCGAACCTTTTGTGGTACATGATTTGGTAGCATTAGGAATCGGTCTTGGTTGATAGCTTGTATTTATAAACTATAATTAGTCCTAAACAATGCTGCCAATTAAGTTCAGGTAGCATTATTTAGTTTTTAATTGCTTTTTCTAAGGGATACCAACGCCAGATACTAGAAAATTATTTTCAAAATTATAGAGAGATAATAAGTTTAGTACCCTATTTTCATGTTATAATTTTTTTATTTAGGAGGTGAAAATACAAATGGACAAGCTGGACTTGATTTTGGAAAAACTGGGTAACATCGATCAAAGCTTTAGTAAAATGCAGCAAGATATTAATGGTATGAAGCAAGACATCAGTGGAATGAAGCAAGACATCAGTGGAATGAAGCAAGACATCAGTGGA
>NZ_JBMERO010000018.1:0-71079 GCF_049310945.1 Bacillus sp. DJP31
TCACTAACAGGATTGGTCTGTCTATTTTTGGATAATCAACACGCCTGAGAAATTGTTTCTATCTTTAGATAGTAAAAATTTATTCATTTCTCTAATTGGACCTCTCGTATTTCCTTTAGCTTAATAGAATTTCCCTAACAGTCCTCCATCTATATGACAGGAAATTGAAAATTACCTCAGGCTACTAAAGTTATACATTTTAAAGCAGAATTTTTTTCTCCACCCTCATTTATTCACTGGTAATGGTATGTGAATTAATAACTTGTCTTAATAGGGTGAACAATTTTTGGGTAACTGCAATCTATCTGTTCATAACTTGTGGAGTAAACTATCTTGGATTTTTATCATATTCTTGTTTACTCTATCATACGATTTACTAGAGAATTTCTTTGGGAGGATCATTTATGATATTTCAAGCAACTATGATGTTATCTTTTATTATGTCAGTTTTCTTATTTTTACTTGGTTACTGGGAAGCTATGAAAATTAGTGATGAACAAGGACGCGTTAGAGGAGGAACCATGATTTTCTGTTTTGTAATGGGGCTTATATTTGCCATGTTTGCTCACTCTTTCTCGTCTACAGTCGCCTAGTTAAATACTAGGCGATTTTATTTTCCGCTTGAATCTTCTCTTCTTTTTGCCAAAACATAAATAGACAGATCCCCAAAATCACAACTATTCCACCTATAATCTGGTGGAACAAAATCGACTCGCTTAAAATATAGTAAGCTAGAATTGAGGCTCCTATTGGTTCAATTAAAATCGTTACCGATATGATAGATGTGCTCACCCAACGTAAGGCAAAGTTAAACATGGTATGTCCTAGCAAAGTTGGAAAGATGGCTAATAGAATAAAATACATCCACTGCTCTTGCTCATATGGTATAAAAGGATCACCACTTATTAGCACATAAATGAATAGAGTGACTGCACTTACTAGATAAACAATAAATGTATAAGTTACAAGGGATAATCTACTTCTTACATTTTGTCCAAACAATAAATAGATGGTTACTAGAATGCATGCGATTAATGCGAGGATGTCTCCCCATAGAGCTAATCCACTTATTCTAAAGTCACCCCAGCTAATGATCAAACTCCCAACAACAGCTAATAGGCCACTAAGTATAGCTGACACTGTTAACTTCTCTTTAAAAAATAAATAAGTTCCTAAAAAGGCAAATAAGGGCTGCATGGTCACAAGGACAACAGAACTAGCAACTGAAGTAAAGCGCAAGGATTCAAACCACAGCACGAAATGGAGTGCGAGAAAGATCCCGGCTATTGTGGAAAAAATCCAATCTCTCTTCCCTATTGTTTTGAGTTCCTTTACGTATTTCGCAAAGAATATAGGTGCCATGATTAAAACTGAGAAGAATATTCGGTAAAATGCAGTAACAGATGATGGAGCATCTGCAAGCTTGACCAATATGGCTGATGCAGAAACGGTAATTACTCCGATGACTAATGCAAGATAGGCTTTTGCTAGATGTGATTTCATTTTTCTCTCCCATATAAATATTTTGAAATTTCTAAAATATTGTTTATAATTATATATACCACATTGAGCTACTTTCATTCTAATCTTTTCTAACAATAAGGGGGAAGAAAATAATTCAGCTAAAAAATGAAAACATTGGGGAACTTCTCTATAATTCTGTTCAGAGATTTGGCGATCATGAGTCCTTGGTATATTCCAAAGAAGAAGTTCGGTATACATACCAGCAATTCTGGACTGAGACATCTCGGGTTGCCAAAGCACTTATGGGCTTGGGTATAAAAAAGGGTGAGCACATTGCGATTTGGGTAAAAGAATGTTCCGGAAATGGGTTATTCTTCAGTTTGCATCCGCTCGAATAGGTGCTGTTCTAGTAACGGTCAACACTAGTTATCAATCTAGTGAATTAGAGTATTTATTAAGGCAGTCTGATAGTACCACCTTGTTTTTTATAGTTGGCTTCAAAGGTACTTCTTTTCCGGAAGTTTTATCTTCAATTATTGATGATTCTCCTAATGGAGTTCCTCTACTGAAAAATCTTATTTTTATCGGCAAAGAATTTACCCCTTTAGGTATGATGAGCTGGACTGATATGCACGAGCTACATCATGGTGTTTCCGATGAAGAGCTATATGCTAGAGAACAAGAAATTCGACCTACTACTGTTATTAACATGCAATATACTTCTGGAACGACTGGATTCCCGAAAGGTGTCATGCTAGCCCACCACGATATAGCAAATAACGGTTACCTTGTTACCAGCGCAATGAAGCTAACGAATGAGGATCGTTTATGTATTCCGGTCCCTTTCTTCCATTGTTTCGGTTGTGTCCTTGGGGTTCTTGCATGTGTTTCAGTTGGTGCAACCATGTTACCAATTGTTGAGTTTGAACCTGAAATCGTATTGCGAACAACCGAAAAGGAACGCTGCACAGGATTACACGGTGTCCCAACAATGTTTATTGCTGAGTTAAACCATTCTCGTTTTAAGGACTATGATGTTTCTTCTTTGCGGACTGGTATTATGGCTGGTTCCAATTGTCCCATTGAAGTCATGAAACGAGTTATGAGCGAGATGTCGATGTCAGATATCACAATAGCCTATGGACAAACTGAAGCCTCTCCCGTAATAACTCAAACGGTGACAGATGATTCGATTGAAAGACGTGTTCAATCTGTCGGTAAGGCACATCCTTTTGTTGAGGTAAAAGTAATCGATCCTTTAACAGGAAAAGAGGTGCCTAGAGACACTCAGGGTGAATTGTGCACCAGAGGGTATCTTGTAATGTAAGGGTATTATAATATGCCTGAGGCCACAATGGATACCGTGGATCAAGATGGATGGTTACATACTGCAGACTTAGCAACAATGGATGCTGAAGGAAACCTAGCTATTACTGGCAGGTTAAAGGATATGATTATTCGCGGAGGAGAGAATATCTACCCTAGAGAGAGTGAGGATTTTCTTTCTTTACCAGCATTCAGCAATCGTTGATGTGCAAGTGATTGGTGTATTAGACGAGAAGTATGGGGAGCGCGTTGGCGCCTGTATTAAATTAAAAGTTGAATATTATATAGAAGAAAGTGATATGCGAAAATATTTTAAAGGCAGATTATCATTCTATAAAGTTCCTGAATATATCAGGTTTGTTGATGACTACCCTATGACGGCTTCTGGTAATATTCAAAAGTATAAGCTTCGAGAATGGGTCGTTGGAACAAAGAGAAAATCTAGTGGTAGTCAGAAGCTCGTTTTAAATAGATTTACACAAAAAGCATAGAGGTACAGCCTCTATGCTTTTTTATGGTTTCTGAATGTGGTAGCGTAAGTAATTAAAGTTCGAGGTTGCTGCACTTTCTATGATTTCACCTTCTTCATCCCGAATGACTTCAAATTCCTGATAGGTTTCTAGAATGTAGCCATCAATAATCTCTTTTTTGACGAGCTCCGTTTCTAAGCTTACTATACCGACAGCTTCCAATTCTGCCTCAGCCTCTGGCTCAGTCGCTGCAGGAATACTACTGTAAAAATCGGCTCTTTCGTGTTCTAATGCCAAAGGAGATTCTATAATAGCAACAATTCCCAAAATTAGTAATGGCACGATTATTTTTTTCAACTGAATTTCCCCCATCCACATACTTCTATTCATTTTATGCATGTCCGGTTGTGACATATTCCATTTTTTATAGTAGGATGTGGTTTGGTTGTATATAAAAAACGAAGCCCGATGGACTTCGTTATTTTTTAAAGGCTATGCTTTTAATTGGGATAAACTGGTTCATGACCCCTAGTGTAATAATATCTTTGTCCGATAACAAATTTGTATGATAGACAGAAAAAAAGAAGTAATCGTTCTTTGTTGTGGAAGAAGCGATGATTGGTTTTGCAAGATAATCTACGCCGATACTTACTAAAATCCCTTTATCCTCTTTAATACGTTCAGCGACCCACGAAACATATTTATCTTGACCTGGGTTAAAAAACACCATAATTACTACTAAAATAGAAGTAATTACCCCAAAGACATATCTTTTTTTCAAAAATAGAACCCCCTACTTGTATAGTTGGTGTCATTTTTTCCAAAGAATTAAAGCTTTAAACATTTTTAAAAAAATCAGATTGTACAATATCCTCTAGCATGCTATAATTTTTTCATTACCATTCGGGGGCTTAGCTCAGCTGGGAGAGCGTTTGGCTGGCAGTCAAAAGGTCAGGGGTTCGATCCCCCTAGTCTCCATCTATAATTTACTATGTTTTCTTAGCAACCAACTCAACTTTTGAGCGGAATACCTCAACACTTCCATTATTCTAAATAGGAAGTGTTTTTTTATGTTATTTTGAGTATAAGAGCCTGTTCAAAAAGGAGGACAAAAAGAGCAAAGAAGTTCAAGGAAGCGAAGTCTTGAGCTACCTGCGCGTATGTTTTGTATACGTGAGGAGCGGAAAGACGAGCTGACGAAGAAATTCGAAGCTATTTTTGCCGGACTTTTTGAACATCCTCTATAAGAATAAATTTCAAGAAAGATAGCTGCCTATTGAAAAGCATTTTAGTGAATAAGCTAAAGTGGGTAGTCATATTCAAATGTGAATACCCTCTTTATCAACCTAGTAGCCTGACTAGAAGTCTCGTAGTGGACAGGATTTACCTTATTTAACTTGTAAAAATATCAGCGATGGATTATTGAGCAAGTTAATCAGGTATGATTTCCCATTTAGCCATTATGATTGGCACTAGATAATAAGCGGATTTCGGATAAAAATTTTTCTGCTATTCCGTTGAATTTATCGGGAACATCTACATTTGCACAATGACCAGCACCCTGCAAAAGCACATATTGAGAATGCTTTTCTAATGCATGCAGTTTGGTAGCGGACTCTTGAATAAGCTTTTGATCATGTTCACCAACGATAATTAAAAGAGGGTATGATATAGGAGTATCCTTATTTATAAAAAAGGTATTAATACCAGCCATTGCGGCAAAAGACCTTCTTTTAAAATGCTTGGTCCCGCTAGCGAACAATTCACGACAAAGATCCGTGTGACTTGAAACTGAAGTGACATATCTTCTAAAACTCTTCATTGAAAATAGAATATAAAGTATCCATTTTAAACCTTCCCTTTTTTGAGACTTCAGAATATCCTCATTCGCTTTATGGATCGAATATCCTCCCACAATAATGACTGACATTACCTGATTAGGATATCGGGCAGCAAATGCTTGTGCAACTAGAGATCCCAATGAGACTCCAATAAGATGGCAGGAAGCGATGTTGTTTTCGAACAATATTTGGTTTAAAACCTCAGGCATATCACCAATTGTAGACTTAGATCCCTTGACTTGTCTTTCACCATGACCAGGCAAATCCAATAGTATCAACTGATATTTTTCTTTAAAGTATTCTGTTTGAAACTCGAATATTTTATGGTCAGTAAAGGCAGGATGTAACATCAAAATTGTTTCTTTTCCCTTATTCTCGATGATAAAGTAATTACTTCCTGATTTTGTCGTTTTGTTACTAATCTTACTCATATGGTCTTTCCTCCAATTCAAGTAAAAGATTCTGAAACCATCCCAACATACTTTGGTGATAAAAGAGTCCCAATTCTAAGGTTTTTATCTGGTATTTCACTACATGCTTTAAATGTTCTGGTACTTCTTTCAGGTTGGCATCAAGGGAGGCGGATTGGAATTCAAGAACGGTGGTTTCGAGCCCGGTAATGATTTCTTCGACAATTGCATGACGGTCGGCTATAGTCATATGTCCTAAGAAGAACAGTCGTGTTGTCGCATCCTGCTCTAAACGATTTGGTGCAATTGAAGACAGCATCCAATCCAAAAAATACTGTTTTCCTAATTTGTTTATTGTGTAGATTTTTTTTCTTCGACCATTTTCGACCACTTCGTTGAGTTCTACATGACTGTTGCCTTCCAATTTTTTTAGGGCTGCTTGAATACTTCCAAGGCTGGCACTAAAAAAAGGAGATACTTTCTGTTGCAAGGCATTTCTAATATCATATTGTGTTAAATTACGAATCATCAGAAGCCCCAAGATTACAAACTCCAATGCATCACTTCCTTACATATATTCATGAATAAATAATAACATACCTATTAGGTATATAAAAAGAGTTATATATATTTCTCGAGTTTTGGTTTTATCTACTCATTCCTTTTTAGAAAAATCTTCAAAAGTCTCCCCTTTTTCCATGCAGGATTAAAGAGAATTTTGTCGAAAAAAGAAAATGATCATTGTATATATCCTTACTAAATAATAACCGTCTTTACAGGAGGGTCACAAATGCGTCTCATAGCTTTAGATAGGTGTAAGCCAGGAATGAAATTGGGTAAACCCCTTTATAAAATGGTCTACCTTTAAAAAATATTGAAGAAATCGGTTTAGGTGCCATATTGCACGATCTAGGAAAGATGTATATTCCTCTTGAAGTTTTAAATAAAGTTGAGCCTTTGACGGCTGAAGAAATCGAGTTAATACAATCACACTGTATGTCAGGATTTGATACTTTGAGAAAAGTTCCTGAAATTCCTTTGACAGTTGCTCACTGTGCATTTCAACACCACGAAAGAGTCGACGGCACTGGATACCCTCGAGGTTTACAAGACAATGAAATTCATAAATACGCAAAAATAGTAAGTGTTGCAGATGTTTTTGATGCCGTCACAACTCCGAGGTCTTATCGTCCGGCTCTCTTACCGCATAAAGGACTTGAATTACTTTATACTGGTAGTGGAACCCAATTTGAAAGTGATCAGATCCATTTGTTTAAAGGTTGTATCGCTATTTATCCTGAGGGACTAACTGTCAAATTGAATGACGGTCGAACCGGAATTGTATCCAAGTATAATTTCAATGCTGTTGGACGACCTGAGATCAGGATTACAAGAAACGAAGAAGAACAAGAAGTGATACCATATGAAATCGACTTATCGTCGAGTATGTATTTAAACCTAGAGATAGTTGAGGCAGACCCTTTATTATACTAATAAGAAAAAACACAAATCCTAAGCTAGAATTTGTGTTTTTTAGGTTGCACCATCTGTTCTATGCTCTAAAAAAGCAGCCGTATCATCTGAGATTATTACTTCACTTTAATGCTTTGTAAAATATACTGACCTTTTTCATTCTCGTAGTAGTCTATAATGACTTGAGCATTTTTTTCAATGCTACTCCAGTCCACACCTTCTACGCCTCCAACATTTAAAGCCAAGGTTTTAAATTCAGTATTCACTTCGATTGAATTCATATCAATCTGGCCAACATAGGCGCCTTCTTCTATAATTGCTTTCATTTTACTCACTGTTGCGACATCAATATTTGTTAATATATGCTGACCATTTTCATTCTTGTAATACTCAATGACAACTGGTGCATCCTTCTCAATGCTGTTCCAATCTACATCTTTTACTTCTCCAATCTGTAAGGCTAAAGTTTGAGACTCCGTATTTACTTCAATTGAGTTACTATCAATTTGACCTGCGTATGCGGCTTCTTCGGTAATAACTTCTTCTTGTGAAGTATCAGTTTCTGCGTTTGACGAGCTATCCTCTACCCCATTCACAGCAGTAGAATTTTCAATTGTTGAATCTTCATTAGCGTTTGTTCCACAAGCTGCTAGAGCCATTACTAACAATAAAACGGGGATATACTTGAACCATTTCATATTTATTCACCTCATGTTTTTTTGATTTCAACTATGTGACGTATTCCTTTTCATAATGTTACAGGTTGAGGAAAAAATAGTAACCTGAGCGAAATTTATATATATAAAAAAAAGAACAAGCTTCATTACGAAACTTGTTCCTATCAATATATGTCCTTAAATTTCTGATAAATAAAACTAGCCTCTATTTATAATAATTAGCTTCAATTCAGTCATTTCCTCAATTGCATATCTAATTCCCTCTCTACCCGTTCCACTATTTTTCACCCCACCATACGGCATATGATCAACCCTAAAAGTTGGAATGTCATTGATTAGAACAGCACCCACATAAAGCTGTTCAGCTGCGTCAAGTGCAACATGAATGTTCTCTGTATAGATTCCAGCTTGTAGACCAAATTGTGAGTTATTTACGTAATCCATTGCTTCTTGAATAGAAGAAACACTATTGATTAAAACAATTGGAGCAAACACTTCTTGGCAGGATACATTTGAGTCTTTTTGAACATTTAACAAGACAGTAGGATGTAGGATATTCCCTGTAGACTCCCCACCTATCGCTATTGTAGCTCCGTTTACGACCGCTTCTTGAATCCATTTCTTTGCTCGTTCTACATCATTGTGTGAAATTAAAGCTGATAAATCCGTCGCTTCATCAAGTGGATCTCCTAGTTTTAGTTTTCTTGCTGCAGCCACAAACTTTTCTACAAATTCTTCATATACATTTTCATGTACATACACTCGCTGTATCGAAATACAAACTTGTCCTTGATAAGCGAAAGCTCCTGTTACACATCGAGAAATCATCTTATCTATTGGCACACCTTGATCTACTATAAGTGCTGAATTGGAACCAAGTTCTAGTATAACTCTTTTTAAACCAGCTTTATTTCGTAAAGCAATTCCAACAGTAGGACTACCTGTAAAGGTTACCATCTTGACAAGGTCGTGTTGAACTAAAGCGTCACCGATGATACTCCCTTTTCCTGTAATGACATTCAAAGCACCTTTTGGAAGACCTGCTTCTTCTGCTATTTTGGCTAAAAAGAAAGCAGAAAGCGGAGTTTGTGAGGCAGGCTTTAATACAACTGGATTTCCTGCTGCAATTGCTGGCCCTACTTTATGTGCGACTAAATTCATTGGAAAGTTAAAAGGGGTAATCGCTGCTACCACCCCAATCGGCTCACGGACTGTGTAGGCGATCCGGTTTTCCCCTCCAGGCGCAGCGTGCATTGGAATGGTTTCACCATGTATTCGTTTTGCTTCCTCTGCGGCGAATTTATATGTTTGAATGGTTCTAGATACTTCACCTTTTGCTGTAGTAATGGGCTTTCCTGCTTCTTTCGCAATAATTTCAGCTGCCTCTTGGAATCGGTCTTGAAATAGTTGGGCCATTTTCTCTAAAATGGATGCACGTTCGTGGGCAGGCATTTTCCTCAATGTTAGCTTTGCATTTTCTGCTGCAAGGGCAGCAAGGTTTACATCTGCTAAGGAAGACACGGGTATTTCAGCCAAAGCTTCACCACTATATGGTGCATAAAGAATGGAATACTCCTTCGTTTCCATCCATCTACCATTAATAAAAATTTTTTCTTTCTGAATCTGATTTGCCGCCATTCGCTACACCTCAGGTTTTTATTTTAGTGCATAGGATTTTATTCATTTATATGATTAGAGTTCTTGATCAACAACTGAAACGGTTTTTTTCCAAACAAAAAACACCTATTTATAGTAGGTATTTTATTTTTCCATATCCAAAGCATCACCCATAAGCTTGTCTGCCCAGACATTTGCTTCAGCGTATAATTCAAACATTTTTATCTCGTTCATAGTCGGTGATAAAGCAGTTACAGTCTTACTAGTAAGTTGCATTCTTTCAACTGATTTCATCAAATCTAATAGCTTCTTCAAATCGTTTTCTTGCCCTAGCAGAGCCTCTTTTATTTCAACAGCTAATGGCAATTCATCCATGATCTTTTCAATTGGAACTTTTAGAATCGTATCAATTAATGAGAACATTCCTAATAAGAAATATTTCGAGCTAGTTAATGGATCCTTCGTTTTTCCGATGAGTTCACCTAGCTTTGCTCTCGTTAAACTTAAATGGATTACTTCCCTTGAAGCAACATCATTTTTATCCGTGTTAATTCCTTTAATCGACAGTACATAAATCCACTTATTGATTTCAATCAGACCTAAAAGCACAATTGCCTGTTTAATAGAACTAACCTCATATTTAGGGCGTATAGTAGGAGAATTAATTAATTTTAGAAGTTTATACGAAATAGATAGATCCTTTTCAATAACCATTGTTATATGATCAATATCTGGAATCGGCATATCTAGTTCCTTCAGCACGAGCAAGTATGAATAATAGTAAGGGGGAATATCATGACCTTGTAAAATGACAGGCTTACTAAAGAAGTATCCTTGGAAATAGGTATAGCCGTCTAACACTGCTTGCTCATATTCTTCTCGTGTTTCTACTTTTTCAGCTAAAAACTTTAAACGATAGGTTTGTAAGTATTCCATTAGCTGGTTCCTGGCTTCTCTTGTAGTTGATCTAAAATCAATTTTCACATAGTCAACATAGTGTAAAAGTTCGAGTACATTTTCATCTCCATGTAATAGAAAAAAATCATCTAAAGCAATTGTATAGCCAAACGACTTCAATTCCTTACATATAGCAATTACCTCTTTAGTTGCTTTTACATTCTCTAAGATCTCTACCACTATAGAAAGTGGCATGAAATAGGTAGGAACCTTTAGCTTGAGGAGGTTTTCCGTGAAGTTAATAAAACAAGGTTTTCCCTTCGATAGCTCACCAAGGCCAATATTCAAGAAGCTATTTACAATAACATCTGTCGTTGCTTTATCACCGTCAGTGTGGGAATACCCATTAAAAGCGCTGTTTCTATACAGCAATTCATATGCAATGACTTCTTCCTTTTCATTGAAAATAGGCTGTCTTGCCACAAACACTTCCATTAACAGTCCCCACCCTTCTAAGAAAAAAAATCTAGTACCCCCATAATATATATTCTGAGAAAGTTATGTAAAATAGTAGGGTTGGAATTAATTACCTAGAGTATTCTCATGCATTCTCCAATTTTCTAAAATAAATGGCCCCGCTAACTGCGAGGCCTTACGTTATTCTTCGGTTAATTCACCGGCTGCAACATCCATCTCATCATCAGGATTCGAACGTGCATACACTCTCGCAGTATTTGCATTCTCATCATAGCCTTGAATCCAAACGGGTACTCCGTTGTATTTGACGATGATTTCTTTTGGTGAAGAGACAACTTGTTTAATTCGATTCATTTCCATTGTAATCACTCCAGTTTCATTTTTAAAATAGTACGTAGGTAGTTTCCAAACTAGGGTTTTCGGGGCTGATCATGGCGCTTCCGCTTTTCTTATGATGTTGATGACGATCCATCACTGTCGCCGCTATTTCCGCCTGTCTCATTTGCATCAGGACTATCTGAATCAGAAGCGTTTGTGCAGCCTGTCATGATTACACCAAGCGCTAACAGTAAAAGTAAAAGTTTCTTCATGGTATGTACCTCCTTTTTAGCAATTAACAAGTATAGTATGATTCACAATTTACTTCTTCATGCTCAATCATCGTCAAAAGGATAAAGGTTATGAGGAAAGAAAGAAATGGCAACACTAGAATCGAGGTGAGCGTATGAAAGTGAACGAGCAGGAGAAACAAACATTAAGTGACGCCATTGATAAGCTAAATGAAGGCCTTGATGTATTCATTCAGCTATACAATGATGCAGACAAGGACTTGCCATTGATCGTATTTGAAGAGGATACCATTCAAATTATCGAAAAAGCAAAAAAAGTATATGGAGCAAGTGAAATTAATGACCGTATTAATAAAATACTGAAAGAGATTCTGACACTCTTACCTATAAAAGAAGGTTCTTCTAAGAAGGATGATTCAAAATGAAGCTGTACCCGGTCGTAGTTTCTTATTTAAGACTTCCAATCGTTTTACGGCTTGTATTACTTACACTTGCAACGATTACTGTATTTGGAGCCCTTATTCATTTTGTCGAACCACAAAATTTCACTACCTTGTACGAAGGAATTTGGTGGGCAATCATAACGGTCTCTACAGTAGGTTACGGGGATTTTTCTCCAACCACAAGTCTAGGCCGTTCAGTTGGTATTCTGTTAATCCTTGGTGGAACTGGCTTTATGACCTTCTATTTTGCCTCCATTGCTGCCGCAACTGTAACGCGGCAAAATTCATTTTTAGATGGAATGTCCACTTACAATGGAAAAAAGCACATTATTCTAGTCGGCTGGAATGAACGGATTCGTGAAACAATCAATCAGCTCCAAGCAAAGAAAAGACTACCTATTGTATTAGTTGATGAAACCTTGAAACAAAATCCTGTAACGTATTCAAATGTTACATTTATAAAGGGCAATCCCACTCACGATGATACGCTTGAACGGGCAAACATTATGCATGCAGAAATCATTATTATATCGGCGGATCAGAGCAAGAACGAAATCCATTCAGATATGTCTACGATCTTAACTTTGGTCACTGCAAAAGGGTTAAATCCAGACCTCTACACCATTGTTGAAATGTTAACAAAAAAACAAATTTCAAATGCCAGTCGAGCTGGTGCTAATGAGATTATCCAAACAAATAAACTAACAAGCTCTGTCATGACGAATAGTATTGTCTCAAATGGAATGTCTGAAACACTGCTTGATATGCTTGATAACCTAGCCGGTAATAATCTAGAGTACCTTTTGGCGACCGCAAAAAATGAAGGTCTTACCTATCAGGAATGCTTAAATAAACTCATAAGCGAAAATATATTGGTGATTGGAATTAAAAGAGGGGAAGAGTCTTATATCAACCCACCCCCAACCTTTCAAATTACTGAATTTGATGAATTGCTCGTCATTAGACATTAATCATCTAAAAGTGAGTCTTCAAGTTCCTTTACAAGTGATTTACCAAGGTCAACATACTTCTCTGGAAACTGGGCGTCAGGGTCCTGAGGCTCTGAAAACTGGTTGAACGAAGCGGATTTATTCCACACCAGCGCATTATCATCAAGCCCTATTTGATATTTGTGGGAAAGAAGAAAAGGTCGCTTTACTTCTACCGTTGTATTCTGCGAATCTAATTGGCCATCAATCGCCTTAAATGGAACACGTAGGAATTGATATCCTACTTCATCATCAATCTTATAATCAAAATATCCATGATCGTAATCCCAATTCCCACCGATCACATAGCCCAAAGGCTTTAAAGTCTGTTCAAGCTTATATAAATTAAAAGAACGACCTTCAAGTTCTGAAGGGACTTCAATCATATGACCAACTCCTTAATCGGTATATCCTTAGGTTATCCAGTTCAGGGGAAAATATTGATTTGGTTGTTAGTTTTGATTGGCTATGGAGAGAAATGTGAATTCTTTGTTGTATATCGTCATATTTCGAAAAGAAGTGAGAAGAAAACCTAGTGAACTGCCGTATATTAGCTATTTTCCATTTATTTCAGCGATTATTCAAATATATCGTCGATTTTTTATTTTTATCAGCGATTTTTAGATTATATCAGCGTTAATTGACATTTATCGGCGATAAGACATATTACCCCATTTTACCCCACACAAAAAGACGGAGTGAGTTTATGCACCTCACTCCGTCTTATTATTTTAATCTCTTCTCAAGCTCAGCTTTCTTCTCTTCAAAGCCAGCCTTTCCAAGTAATGCAAACATATTGACCTTATATGCTTCTACCCCTGGTTGGTCAAAAGGATTTACGCCAAGCAAGTACCCACTCATTGCACAAGCTTTTTCAAAGAAATAGACAAGATAGCCAAACGTGTAGGCATCGAGTTCTGGAAGTTCTATGATTAAGTTTGGAACTCCACCATCTGTGTGTGCGAGCATCGTCCCTTGATAAGCTTTTTTATTGACGTAATCAATTGATTCACCCGCTATATAATTCAATCCGTCTAAATCTTGTTCTTCTGATTCAATCGTTAACTCATGACGGGATTTTTCCACATATAAAATGGTTTCAAACAAATCACGACGACCTTCTTGAACGTATTGACCTAATGAATGCAGGTCTGTCGAGAAGTTTGCTGATGATGGGAAGATACCCTTTTGATCCTTTCCTTCACTTTCTCCAAAAAGCTGCTTCCACCATTCAGAAAAATATTGCAAGCCTGGCTCATAGTTGACGAGCATTTCAATCGTCTTACCCTTATTGTAAAGAACATTTCTTACAGCAGCATATTGATAAGCCGCATTATCTTCAAGTTCAGAATGGCTGAAATCCTCACTTGAAGCAGCTGCACCCTTCATGATTGCCTCGATGTTTGCCCCACTAACTGCAATTGGAAGTAACCCCACTGCTGTTAACACAGAATATCGTCCGCCAATATCATCTGCTATGACAAATGTTTCGTAGCCTTCTTCACTTGCTAACGTTTTTAAGGCTCCGCGTTCTTTGTCTGTTGTCGCATATATACGCTTTCTTGACTCTTCTTTTCCGTACTTTTCTTCTAATAGCTTACGGAAAAGTCGGAAAGCAATGGCCGGCTCTGTGGTTGTACCTGATTTAGATATGACATTAATAGAGAAATCCTTCCCTTCAAGCACATCCATTACATCTTTCATATAGGTAGAACTGATGTTATTCCCAACAAAGATAACCTGTGGGGTCTTCCTTTGCTCCTTAGTTAAAGCATTGTAGAATGAGTGATTTAATAGCTCAATGGCAGCACGTGCACCAAGATATGATCCCCCGATTCCTACTACTAATAAGACGTCTGAATCAGCCTTGATTTTTTCAGCACTTTTGACAATTCTTGAAAATTCTTCTTTATCATATTCTGTTGGGAGATTAATCCACCCTAAAAACTCACTCCCTGCTCCTGTCTGTTCATGTAGAGAATGATGCGCAACCTTTACAGCATCTCTTAAATATGTAAGTTCATGCTCCCCGAAAAAGGATAATGCCTTCGAATAATCAAATTTAATATGGGTCATCAACAAAAGCCTCCTAATAATAAAAATCCTGCCTCTTTCACTTTACCCGAATATACTTATTCAAATCAAGAAGCCAAAGTCACATGAAAGCGTGTACATCACTTTTTTTACAGAAAATTAGCGGCCCTTTTTTGAGAGCCGCTTTGATTTTTTTATAAAGATGCACGTAGTATAGCTAATACGTCTTCTTTTTGTAATGGCTTGAAGTTTCCGAATTCACCGCGTGTCATCGCCTTATCGGCCATTAATTCGAGCTGGTCGTCACCAATTTCATAATCAGCCAGTCTAGTTGGAGCTCCGATACTAGTCCAGAATGCGCGAACTTTCTCAATGCCTTCTAGTGCAACTTCTCTATCTGTTTTACCTTCAGGATTAACATTAAATACTCGAACAGCAAGCTGTACAAAACGATAAACATTCGTATCTAAGGTGTGTTTCATCCAATTCGGGAACAGAATAGCTAGACCACCAGCGTGCGGGATGTCATATACAGCCGAAACAGCATGCTCCATATTATGGGATGCCCAATCTCCTCGATATCCCATGGAAACCATACCATTCAAAGCCATCGTGCCACAATAAAGAATCGTTTCGCGAAGCTCATAGTTTTCTAAGTCGTTTACTAATTGAGGTCCAACTTCCATAACTGTAAGCAAAATAGATTCACACATACGATCTTGAAGAGGTGTGTTTGTTGCTGTATGGAAATAATGCTCAAATACATGTGACATCATGTCAACGATACCATAGATTGTTTGATCTTTTGGTACTGAGTACGTATGTACGGGATCAAGTATTGAAAACTTAGGGAATGTTGCTGGGCTACCCCATCCATATTTCTCATTTGTTTCCCAATTAGTAATAACAGACCCAGCGTTCATCTCTGAACCGGTTGCAGCAAGAGTTAGAACTGTACCAAATGGTAATGCCCCTAAAACCTCAGCTTTATGTGTTACAAGGTCCCATGCATCCCCGTCATATTTTGCACCCGCTGCAATGAGCTTTGTGCAGTCAATTACACTTCCACCGCCAACAGCTAAAACGAATTCAATGCCCTCTTTTTTACAAATCTCAATACCTCTTTTAGCAGTCGTTAATCGAGGATTTGGTTCCACACCAGCTAATTCATGAACCTCTGCTCCAATTTCTTCTAAAAGTCCAAGAACTTGATCATATAGTCCATTACGTTTAATACTTCCTCCACCATAGACAAGCAATACTTTTTTTCCGTACACTTTAACTTCTTCTTTTACATGCTCTAACGTTTCTTTCCCAAAAATGAGCTTTGTTGGATTATTAAAGATAAACTGTTCCACGAATTAAATTCCTCCTATAAAGTTGATTACCCTTATTATGTAGTACTGAAGAAAACATTGTAAAGAAATGTGACTCCTTAAGAAGTATGCATAATTTTGTAGGAAAGTACTCATCCTAAAAACGTAGTAATAGCTTTCACTATTAAGGAGGGAAACCTTGTGAGTACAATTCAACGACTTGCATTAGCTCTTACGATAATTGGGGCGATCAACTGGGGATTAATTGGATTTTTCCAGTTCGATCTAGTCGCAGCCATCTTTGGCGGACAAGATTCAGCACTTGCTCGAATCATTTATGGTTTAGTTGGAATTGCGGGTATCATCAACCTTGGCTTACTGTTTAAGCCTTGGAAAGAAGTAGAAACAAGTCCAGAACCAAGAGCTTCTCGCTAATTTGTATAAAAATAAAAAAGGTAGGAATTCCTACCTTTTTTATTTTCCCATTATTTCTTTAAAAGATTTTCACGATTACTTGATTGCTCGATCCACTCTTCTAGCTTATCTTTTAACGTATTAAAGCCTTGTACTTCAACATCAGACTTTTCATTGTTCTTCTTCATAATTTTTTGAAGTGGAGCCTTCTCTGGTGCTTTTTCTGTTGCACGAATTGAAAGACTAATTTTCCCTTTTTCTTCGTTTATAGAAAGAACCTTTACCTTTACTTCGTCACCAACTGTTAAATGCTCACTTACATCTTTAACAAAACCATGTTTAATTTCAGAAATATGCACAAGACCTTGTGTATTTTCATCTAAAGCAACAAACGCACCATATGCTTGAATTCCTGTTACTTTTCCCGTTAAAACACTACCAACTTCAATTTTTTCTGTCATTCAAAAACACTCCCAATGATATATTTTTTATCCCTTTATATACGTTTTATATACGCAATATAAAATTATACCACATTAGAGGGTTTAAAGCAAAAACAGAATGAAATATGCTTTTACTCCTTCTTATTATCTACAACTGCCTCCTATTTAAAATCACCAAGTTTTAAAAGGTTGTAGTAAGCACTAAGTATAAGCTTTCTAGTTTCCCCCCTTTTTTTACGTTCATTTTCCAACACCTACTAGGGTGAATTTAACCATAATGGGTAAACTAAGTTACAAATAATGGTTGGAGTGAAGGATATGACATTAGAGAAAGACACACAATTCACCATTTCCATCCAGGGGGTAAAGGTGCATTATGAAGTGTACCATCAAGATGCAAGTAAATTTAAGCCGACTATTGTTTTAGTTCACGGTTTCCTTTCTTCGACATTTAGTTTTCGCAGGCTAATCCCTCTACTTGCTAAGGAATATCGGGTCATTGCATTAGACTTACCACCCTTTGGCAAAAGTGAGAAATCTAAAAATTTCTTCTACACATATAATAACCTCGCAAATATTGTTATTGAGTTACTAGAAGCATTAAAAATAAAGGACATCGTTCTAGTTGGCCATTCCATGGGTGGACAAATTTCATTACATGTGGTCAAAAAACGTCCTGAACTTGTTCGACGGGTTGTATTATTATGCAGCTCTAGCTACTTGGACAAAAGCAGGCTAAGCTTAATATTTTCAACCTACATTCCGTTCTTCTCGTTTTGTTTAAAAAGCATTATGACAAAACAAGGGGTGAAAAGAAACCTCTTAAATGTTGTATACGACCAATCCATGATTGATGAAGAGATGATGCTTGGCTATGAACAGCCTTTTTACGATAATCAAATTTTTAATGCGCTTGCCAGAATGATTCGGCACAGGGAAGGTGATTTAAGTTCAAGTGAGCTACAATCATTAGATACGAAAAGCTTGCTTATTTGGGGGCGAGAGGACAAGGTAGTACCACTTCAGGTAGGAGAACGATTACACGAAGATCTTAGATATTCAAAGCTCATCACATTCGATCATACAGGACATCTTTTGCCAGAAGAGAAACCACAGCATATCCATGAAAACATCCTACAATTCATATAAAAAAACTGGAGATTTTTGCTCTCCAGTTTTTTTATTTAAAGTGAACAAGATTCCTCATTTTTTAGGTTTAAAAGAATCATTGTCATTCTGATACACTCTTCATCTGTTGGGCTATTTTCAAAAGAAAATTCAAATATTCCCTTTATTTTTTTTACAATGATAGATATATCATCACATTCATGTAAAACTGCAATAATATCCGATATTTCCGGGTCATAATTACCGGGGCCAATCTGAAACGGATCCCAGTAGTATAACGTATCATAAATCTTACTATTTACTTCATTCATAAGTAAGTAACTCACCTTTAAGACTATTTTTGCCTTAATCATACCATAGTTCAGGTCAAGCCGAGAACATTTTCACAGACAAAAAGCACATGACCTAAACATGTGCTACTCCTTTTCCTCGGATACTTTCTTCTTAGCGTCTCCTGCTTTTTTCGTTTTCTCTTTATCCTGTTGCTCTTCTAAGTTGATGACTCCACAAGCAATGCGTTTGCCTGCATTTCCTGCCGGCTGACTCATTCCATCATCCGCATTTTCATGAATAATAAGAGAAGTGCCATCCTTTTTATATAAAGTTGTTTTCCCTTCCTTTAACGTCACACCTGCCGCCATAAGTTCAGCAGCAACAGTTCCATCCGGTTTTGCCACAATGTTTGGTAAATCTCCTGCATGTGCCCCATCTTGATTGAGAAGACCATGGTCTTTTTCCTCGGGATTATAATGATCTCCAGCAGATTCAAACTCAGGTGGCTCACAATCCCCATTCGCATGAAAGTGAATGCCATGCGGGCCTGGCTCAAGTCCATTCAAGGCTAGGCTAACTTTTACACCAGAAGCCTGTTCTTCTAGTGTCGCAGAACCCATACTGTCACCATCGGGATTTTTTATATCTACCTCTATTTTTGATGGTCTTACCTCAGCACAAGCACTTACTAACATCGCGATTGAAACAATCAAAATCCACTTTTTCACTATTGTCCCCCCAAAGTCCCTTTTTTCGTAGCATCTCCAATTCCGATTTTGTTTAAACAAGTGGGGGGATTAGGAGGATGTTGCACTTCTGAAAAAATTCGTTGTCTCACAAAATATGAATATATGGCAAAAGTTATTATAAAAAAGAAAGCCCTACCAGTAGGTTAAGTAACTCGGATAACTTGGAGAAACAATAGAAATAGCATCGCAATTAATCAAGTTTCTATTTCAGTTTCTATTTTTGGTTTAAAAAGTAAATCCTCATACAAAATAGGTGATTTATGTTAAATTAAAGATAGAATTAGTGAAAGTCTTATTAAAAATACGGACCGTTTAGTTTATTTGCAGTTATTCCTAAATTAAAGACATGTATATAGTTAGAATCGTAAAAATCATTCATTATTTTCAATAAAAAGGAGAGAAACTATGTTTCATAGAAGAAAGTTCTATATTGTAAAAAGAGAGTTTGTCGAAGTCTTTAACACTCACTTCAATGAAACAAACTTACCCTAACCAACTTAAATACGGTTCACGTCTAATAGGTCGCTGGATGAAGGATAATAATGACGATACCGTAGAAATATTCGCTATCTGGGAATACGACAGTAATGAGATCTATGCAGAAATTGAAACTAAAATTAGAAATGATGAGGATCATATTAAACGTATTAAAGACTGGTATGAAAAAATGGTGGAAAAGAGTATGTGTATAAGAGCCTGTTCAAAAAGGAGGACAAAAAGAGCAAAGAAGTTCAAGGAAGCGAAGTCTTGAGCTTCCTGCGCGTATGTTTTGTATACGTGAGGAGCGGAAAAGACGAGCTGATGAAGAAATTCGAAGCTATTTTTGCCGGACTTTTTGAACATCCTCTATAAGAAATACATTTTAGATGTGAAAAACGAAACTTTAGTGTCAACTGTAAAAAGAGACTACTAACATAATAACAAGTTAATCCAAGTCTTCACTATTCAAACAACGGTAGTTAATGGAAAGGCGATGATAAAACAAGGCTCTTTTCTAAAAGATCGTTTCTTTTAAATAGGTTTGTGAAAGCCATGTCTCAACTTGATAAACAGAGTATGAGAATACCAATTCAATATAATTGGTTTTTACTAAAAAAATGTTTTTAAAAGGGATAATATGTTAATGTTATGAGGCTAACTAGACTAACCATCAGTAGATGTAAATACACTACCGAATACTGGTGAAACTACTTTTAGTCCTCAGGCATCTAACACTGGCGAGTTCCAGACTTATGGTTTAAGTTTTGCAAGAGGGACTATTAGTTGTTATACAATGAGTTCAAACGCTTATTGCCCATGGACTATTCAAGTTGGCGGTGACGTTATTACGTATAGTAATGTAATTGTATACCTAGAAAGATATGAGGGATTCCTAAGTGGTGGTTGGGAACGTTATTCCACTTTTAAGTTTCAGTATCCCGTGAATATTGCGACTTCCACAATAAGAAATGAGGCATCTTTCAACCTGCCAAAAGGATCTTATAGAGTTAAACTTGGAGGAAATTTCACAACTGCTAAAAATGGTGTATATTCCGCAATTGCCAATGGTCCATCTTATTTTGACATTAAGTAATTAGGCGGTGAAATTTTGAGTAATGAACAAGGATATGTTGATTTTAAGCCCACGGGAATAAAAATCGATTACACCCATGTTGATCTATCAAAAAAGCAAGTTACAGCAATAATTTCTTGCGACAATGAAGTTCAAATGACTTTAATTACTGATTTGACTCTGAACCAGGTAAATAAAAACGGGTCTTTTGAGAAAGTATTTGCTGTGTTACCTGATAGAGACGAAGAATCATATCTTGAAGAAGTTAATGCTTGGGCTAAAATATTTATCGATAATAAAATCACTGACCCCAAGAAGTATTTCGATTCGTTTATGTAATCTCTTAATAAAAAAAAAACAGAGTAATCTTCCCTACTCTGTTTCTTTTTCCTTAATTAATTCTTTTTGAAAATAATCGGCTGACACTTCCTGTATTTCTTTCTGTATGTATGTTTTTTCGCCCCATTGATACAAAATCAAATAAACATATTCCGTTGTGTCCTCTTTCATGTACTTATCCAATTCACCTTTTTTAAATCTATCATTCGCATCTTTGAACATTCCAGAGAAAACTAGCAATCTACGTCCCTTTAAAGCACCATAAAAAACCTCAAATACTTCACTTGATGCTAGATAATCACCATCTTTAGCCGAATACTTCGCAATTTCATTAATTTCTGATCCCTTTTGATGCTTCTTAAATTTCCGAATATCAACTTGTGTAATTGAATAATCACCAGTAGATTCTTGCCATAATTCAAGCCAGCGATCTCGAGATAAATAAACTCTATTATTAGTAAAATAACTTTTATCAACAGCAATCAATACATGAAAGTGAGGATGATACTTCCCATAGTTTGGATTATCATCGCCGAACTTCAAGCCTCGCCGATCATAGTAATCACTTTTTCTCTTATACATATTTTTCGTAATAAAAACTTGATCATCATATTTAACTTCTAACTTACGAACATACCCTTTTACAAAATCTTTCAGTTCTTTTCGCTCGAACATTTTCTTAAATGATTTATTAAATTTATCAATCTGTCCTCGTAATTCATCAGCCGAAACCGTTGATCCGTTGATAAATAAGTTGAGCGGAAGGTGCGAGACTTCTTGCTAGATGTGAGACCCCGCAATGTGCAAGCCGAGGAGGCTCACCGCCCGCCCCCTTGAAATGGTGCATCCTGGAGCGGAGAACAACCACTCCTCTTTTTGGGTAAATAGCAACAAATTTTACGAAAAGAGCCTAAAGCAAAAAGCTCAGAGCATAGAGACTCAGAGCTTTTTGTGTGCTATTTACAATGTAATTTATTTACTACTTGCAAGGTTGTTTATTCTGCTATTTGATGGTTCCCCACACTAACTGAACTACTTACCATGAGCTGGATCTTCTATTTAAGAACATTTTATCTCTCTAGTTAAGAGTCACTCGAGTTTTCTTCATTATATTTCTTCATTCTTTCTTCGACTTCTTTTGCTTTTTCTAATTCTTTACTTGAGGTGACAATGATCAGCCTCATGACGAGTATAGCCAATATGAGAAAAATGACAAAGGTAATTCCAGCTGGGATATATTCACTTTTATCTTCGGGAAAATATAAAAATAAGCCTACTATAAAATGCACTGCATGACACTCCTTGAATGGTTCAATATTTACTCAATTACATTTATCTTTTCGATTAATACAGGTTTCTTGGGCACTTCTCGAGCACCAACTTCGACTCCTGCAATGGCATCTAAAATATCAAGACCCTCTATCACATGTCCAAAAACCGTATGGTTATTATCTAACCAATGTGTACCACCTAGTTCACTATAGGCCTTACTAATTTCTTCAGGATACCCTAATTTCTCAATTTCTTGCTGAAGGTCTGGTTCGACACTCTTCTTCTGGACAATGAAGAATTGACTCCCATTTGTATTTGGTCCAGAGTTTGCCATGGAAAGTGCTCCTCTTAAGTTGTAAACCTCATCTGAGAATTCATCTTCGAAATCTTTTCCGAATATACTCTCCCCACCACCACCAGTTCCAGTAGGGTCACCACCTTGAATCATAAAATCATTAATCACTCGATGAAAGCTCAATCCTTCATAGTAGCCATTTTTGCTATGTGTTAGAAAGTTCTCTACAGCCTTTGGCGCGACATCAGGATATAACTCAAGGATTATGGTTCCTTTAGACGTGACCATTTCAACCTTCGGATAATCTTTTGTTCCAGGTGTTAACTGGCGATATTCACCATTTGTTGTTGGGTTTTCACTACCGCTTTGTTCTTGAGTTGACTTTGTTTTTTCATCTTTTGATTCAGCAGTTTGCTCTTTTGCCGTTCCACAAGCTGTTAATAAGAACATCAACATTACCACTACTGCAAATTTTATTTTCATCATTCATCACTCTCCTACTATCATTACCACCATTATATTGTATGCTTGTCCATTATGGTACTATGAAGAAAGGAATACATCAATGAAAGAAGGTGGACAAAATATGACAGATTCCTTACAAATTGGTGATATCGTCAAGGCACCTTACAAAACAGGTGTGTATATAGGGGAAATTACTGCTGTGAAACCCGAGCTTTATTTAGTAAAGGTGCAGGCGGTGAGTAAGCACCCCACACAGGGCGATCTACACAACCCGAAGCAAGTTCAGGTGGCTCTCTTTCATGAAAGACGAGCATTAGCTGAAAGAGAACAAGCGAATATTCCAAAGGGAATGGTAAAAAAATATGATGGTGAAGTTCCTTCTTATAAACATTCCTTACTTGATGCTCTTACAAAGATGAAGAAAGAGCTTCAAGCAGAAAACAGTGAGTGGTCCATGCTTTGTGTAGAAAAACTTAACACTCTTGAAAAAGAATACTTCTAATCCAACACCTTTAATAGGTGTTTTTTTCTTAAACGGTTAAAACAACGCAATACCTTAGTTTATAGATAATCAAAATGGTGGTTTATTTCCTCTCCAGGATGCACCTTCCCAAAGGGCGGGCGGTTAAGCCTACTCGACGCTCTTTGCGCCTCTCGTGAGTCTCACCTGTTCCGCTGCTCTAAGCAGGAGTCGAATGCCTTCCTTGAAAAATATAATAAACTATTATAATATTTAGGGAGACGAAATAATTAAAGACAGAAGGTGACGTTTATCCAAACAATGAAAAAGAACCTTGTCATTATGTGGATTGCGAATTTTTTTGTCGCAGCAAGTGCAACAATGGTTCTTCCATTCTTATCGCTCTACATTGGTACATTTGGGGACTATTCACAGGACTATGTACAGAGGTGGTCTGGATTCGTATTTAGTATTACGTTTCTAACCGCTCTTTTTTTCTCACCCTTATGGGGGCGAATCAGTGATAAACATGGCTACAAAAGAATTCTAATGATCACTGGATTTGGAATATCAGCCAGCATTTTCTTAATGGGATTTGTCCAATCTGTCGAGCAACTCTTTTTCCTTAGACTAGTAATGGGTATTGTTACTGGATTCATTCCGACCTCTATTGCATTCATATCCTCTCAAACTCCAAAGGAATCCGCTGGAAAAACGCTTGCCACTCTTCAAACAGGAACAGTAACTGGTGCTCTATTGGGACCTTTAATTGGTGGACTTATTGTAGATATGGTTGGTTTTCAGTATACATTTATTATCACTTCGAGTTGTATAGCTGGGGCAGCCTTGCTTGTCACCATTTTCATCAAAGACCATAAACGTGTAGAAAAACAGTCTGAGAAAAAGTTAACGAGGAAGGAAGTTTTTTTGGCAAATTGTACACTCACCGTTGCTACTGATGACGATGATTCTTTCTTTAATTATCCAAGTTGCTAATTTTAGCATTCAACCTATCTTAGCTATGTATGTCACACAGTTAGGAACTGGAGAGAATATTGCCTTACTCGCAGGCCTTGCTTTTTCCGTTACAGGATTAGGGAATTTACTTGCAACTAGGCAGTGGGGACAACTTGGGGATCGAATCGGTTATGAAAAGGTACTGCTTTTCTTAACTATAATGGCAGCGGTATTCTTTATCCCGCAATCATTGGTTACATCATTATGGCAGCTCGTCTTACTAAGATTCTTCTTCGGGATGGCACTGGGCGGGATGATTCCGTGTATGACCGCTTATATTCGTGAACTTGCTCCTTCCTCCATTCATGGTGAAATACTGGGCTACAATTTGAGCTTTCGCTTTTTAGGAAATGTGATCGGACCAACCTTAGGGGGAATTCTTTCTGCGTTTTTCGGCATTTCAAGTGTTTTTGTTATCACTGGATCTCTTTTTATTGTGGCAGCCATTTTCTTATGGTTTACATTAAAAAAGGAAGATGAGGCGAAGCATTCTGTACCAACTTAAGAGTCTACAAACGGAAAAAGACGCAAAGATTGTATCACAAATCCTTGTGTCTTTATTTCTCTTTAATTCCAAATTGCATGTAACATACTTAAAAAAAGGATGTCTATGAAGTGGTCACCAACTGCAATGAGAAGTAAACTTTTACGTGTTGTTAAGTCATGTTCAAAAAAAGAATACATTATTTTCTAATCTTAATTACGGCCATCGTACATCTCGAAACACAAATTAATCGTTCTTCTTCGTCGACAATTTTTATATCCCAAACCATGGTCGTTCTTCCGCGGTGTAGAATCGTTGCAATGGCAGTTACAACGCCATCTTTCTTTGCTTTTAGGTGGTTTGCATTAATTTCTAGTCCTGCACAGCTTTCAGTTTCTTGATCAACTAAATGATACGTTCCGACACTAGCCACTGTTTCAGCAAGTGCAACAGACGCACCTCCGTGTAGAACTCCGAATGGCTGATGTGTTCTCTCGTCAACTGGCATAGTTGCCATAACTTTTCCGTCCTCAAGTAAGGTAATCGTTATTCCGAGCGTTGCAATTAATGTTTTGGATGTATCCATAATTCCCATCTCCTTTTCTCGTCCCATCATTTCACATAATTTCTCCATTATTCTTCTAAAATCCTTCTTTATATTTAGTAGTGTACTATAAATGCAAAAAGGAGAGATGTAAATGAAGAAGATGAGCTTAGTTGCAGGTGCAGTCGCGATTACATTGCTTTTACCTGGAGTCGGAATGGTGAACGCAGCAATGAATAATGAAACTTCATCTGCTTTTGATGAAATTAGCACAACAGGTTCACTCCAAGAAAGGGTAGACAAACGTAAACAGCATTTTGAAAAGAGAGAGCAAGTGATCACGGAAGCAGTTGTTAAATATGCTCCAGAATTAACAGATGATTGGAATCAGGCTTTTCAAGAAAGAGAAGCGTTACTTAGTGAGTTAGCATCACAAGAAGTTCGTGAAGAAATGAAAGCAGGGAAATATTCAAAACGCCATGAGGTCAAAGCACAGTTTCAGGAACTGAAGGATCTTTTCAAAAATGGGGAAATAACTAAGGAAGATGCAAAAAAACTGATTAAAGAAAAACGAGAAGAGCTTAAAGTTACTCGTGTAAAACGTAAAACGGAGAGTAAAGAAATCAAATCAGCTTATGTAGCCAAGTGGAAAGAACTTAAACATGCTGTTAAACAGGACGATGCAGCAAAGGTGAATACACTTCTAAATGAGTACTTAGACTTTTACACGAAGAAGACAGATACAGTTGGAAAAAGACTTGAACAATTTCAGAATGGTATAGAGTCTGATACCGACAATACTTTATAATAAAGCTAGCCAACAAAAGGGACGAATCAAAACGTCCCTTTTTCTTGCATCTTCTAAATTAGGAGGAACACAGGTGACCTATTCCATTTATCTTGTAGAGGATGAACAAGAATTAAATGCGATTCTCACGACCTATTTACAAAAAGAAGGATGGGAAATTAAATCCTTCCATAATGGAGGGGCGGCACTAGAGGCGATACCTGAACGGCCAAATCTCTGGGTTTTAGATATCATGCTGCCTGACGTAAATGGTTACGAACTTCTTAAAGCGATTAAGGAAGATTCATCAAGTATCCCGGTAATTTTTATTTCAGCGCGAGATGCCAATCTTGATCGAATAATCGGCCTTGAGCTTGGAAGTGATGACTACATAGCGAAACCGTTTCTACCAAAGGAGCTCGTACTTCGTTCAAAAAAACTTTTACAGCGCACCTATCAGCTTCCCGCTAAACAAGAAAAGATGAAATATGGACCATACGAAGTCGACTTATTAAAAAGAAACGTACGAGAAATGAATTCTGAAATTATACTAACTTCTAAAGAGTACGAACTTTTTAGCTTCTTACTATTCAATGTAGGACAGGCGTTTAGTCGGGAGCAAATCCTACAAAAGATTTGGGGCGATGATTATTTTGGCTCGGATCGTGTTGTAGACGATTTATTAAGAAGGATGCGAAAAAAGCTACCTGCTCTTCGAATAGAAACCTTGTATGGTTTTGGATACAGGTTGATAGAAGGATGAAAAAACTTCCTTTATTTACTCAGCTTCTTTTCATGTTTGGTTTTATATTGTCACTTCTTGCACTCTTACTTTTTACAACGATACCTGGAACATTGCGAAGCTTTTTTACCCACGAAATGTACACAACCATTGAGGATGCCCAGCAGCAATGGACGTCACAAGACATCTTGAAAGAGGATTCTTTCATTAGCAAAGCCCAAGCTAAGCAGGATAGACGAACTGTTAGTCATCTGTTTTTGAATGAAAATGGCAAATTGCTTCGTGGTAGTAAATTGCCTGATGTTATTCGTGTTGAAATGTATGAGCAAGCAATTTGGCAAAATAAAGCGACCGAACGTTATAAAGGAAAAATAGAAAATGAAGATATATTTTATGTTATTAGAGAAATATCTATCGGAGCAAAGAGCGTTTATCAGGTCTCTTACATGTTTGATTCCTATCAACAGGATCTAGTCAAAACCTTATCAAAACGGCTTTTTTTTCTTATTTCTATCATTAGTATAGCTTGTATCTCTGTCGCCTACCTTTTTTCAAAGCGATTATCAAAACCTATTATTGAAATGGAGCAGCATGTTCATAAAATGGCGGCCAGAAATTTGGATACCTCTTTACTGTTATATCGGCAGGATGAACTGGGCTCACTTGCAAATTCTATAGAAGAATTGAGGAAGCAGCTCAAGCAAAAGGACCAAGCTCAGGCAACCATGCTTCAATATGTCTCCCACGATTTAAAAACACCTGTAATGGTCATACGCAGTTATGCCGAAGCGTTTAAAGACGGTATTTATCCAAAAGGTTCAATCGAGGAATCTGCAAATGTAATCCAAAAGGAAGCGGAGCGACTTGAGGGTAAAGTGGGTGATCTTCTTTACTTATCAAAGCTAGAGTATTTAAATCAAACTGCTCAGGAAAAGTACCCAGTAGATGTTGATGTTATCATTCAAGATGTTGTAGACCGTTTTAAAACGAAGAGAGATGATCTGGTTTTCACTCTAAGTATTCGACCCGTCCAGTTACTTGCAGTTCAAGAACAAATTCAAGTTGCGCTGGAAAATTTATTGGATAACGCGATCCGCTACGCAGACAAACAAGTACAGATTTCATTGGATAATAGTGAGAAGCAAGTCATCCTTCGCATTTGGAATGATGGTGAAAAGCTAACCGATGCCGACCTCAAAAATATGTTTAAAGCATTTCATAAAGGGAACAACGGCAATTTCGGGTTGGGTCTGGCCATTGTGAAAAGAATTGTGGATTCCCACCGTGGTTCCATTTACTTTAAAAATACAGACATAGGTGTAGTAGTGGAAATTATACTACCACAACAATAATAAAGTTTTACCAGCCATAAACGAATTTCATTTGGTCATGATAATAGAGAATTCCAATTCTAAGGAGGGCTTACAATGGACATTCGTGAAGGGTTAATTCCAACTGTGTTAGGAGCTGCGGTAACCGCTACTGGTTATGCACTAAAACATAGTCGTAAGGTAAGTCCTATGGTATCCAATACCATTTTCGGTTTTGGCTTAGCACATGTGGTGCTCGGCGCAATTGACTTAGTCGAGCATAGATAGACACTAGGAATTCGTTTTTGATTTAAAAAAAGAGCCTTTTCGGCTCTTTTTTGTTTAATACAAGCTCAAAGTGAATAGATTTTGCTCACGTTGTGCCATTTTCATCGATTTTCTGTTTCGTTGAGTCAAATGAATTTCCCATTCTCAAATCAAACCCGTCATCATACTGGCTATAGTGAATAAAATCTTCTCTAGCACCCACAATACTGGCATCTCTTGCATCATCTAAACTGTCTTTTTTCTTCATGTCTCTTTACCTCACTAGGTTTTGTCTTGAATATATTTCCCGTTTCGTGAAGTACTATGTATATTCCGGCCTTAAAAGTGAATAAACAATTGTATCGTGATACCTTTCCCCGTCAAAATCTGTTTGTCTCAATTGTCCCTCTTTTTTGAATGCAAATTTCAGCAGTAGCTTTTCAGACCCTTCATTACCTTCAAAAATATCTCCGACAATGCGATTCAATCCTAACGTCAAAAATCCAAACTCTAGCACCTTTTCAAAAACCTCTGTCATGACTCCTTTATTTTGGTAGGCCTTTTTAATCACTGCACCCATCTCTGCTTTTCGGTGCCATACATGTACCTTATGGAAGCGGAACATTCCTATTAGTTCACCATTCTCTTTATTCAAAATAACCCACGGAATCTCTTTTTTTGATTGGAATTGAGCCAAGCTAATCACTATGTTTTTTTGAACCTCTTCAATGCTTTGAACCGGATGTGGGGTGATAAACATCATTGTTTTTTTATCTGATAAAAATGTAAAAAGTTCTGCTCCATACTCTTTGGATAGTGCTTTTACTATATAATTCTCTGTTTCTATCACTGGTGGTTCATCTAGCCAACCATTCTTCTCTAAAATTGGTTGCAACTTGCACTCTCCGTTCTCAGATGAATTTTGTTACTACCCTTTTATTCGGTTAATCTCTTATACACCCTCTTCATTTGATGAATTTATTTGTAGACTCTCCGACATGTCCTAGATAAGGATTGCTTCCATACTTTTGATACAGAAAAATGAATAAGCTTTTATTCCGAACATATAATGTATCGTTCGGACAACCCCTACACTTACCAATGGATGTGATCTCTTTGGAAAAACGTTCCTCCCTTACCGCAAGTCTTTATGCGTTTCTCTCCATTACATTTTGGGGTGTTTCATTCGTTTCAACAAAAGACTTATTAGAAAGTTTAGATATATATACTATCATTTCCATGCGATTCGGAATTGCAGCTATCTTTTTATTTCTTCTATTACTTTTACTCAACAAATCAATAAAAATTCAGATTAGGCATTTTCATTACATTCTAATACTTGCAGTTATTGGTGTATTTGTACACCAGTTGGTTCAAGCATCTGCCCTCTTGTATATTGATGCATCCGCAGCAGGGTGGATTATTTCCTTTTCACCAGTATTTACAGTGATTTTATCAGTTCTATTTTTATCTGAGCGTTTCAGTTTTGCAAAGTTAATTGGGTTGACTATTGCCATAACAGGGGTGGTGCTCGTGACCACACATGATACGAGAGCGTTTCAGATACTTCCTAATATTGGCTATATTCTTATGATTTTCAGCACCTTAAACTGGGCTGTTTATTCCATCTTAATTAAGAAATTCAGCTTGCCTTATTCTTCTTTAGCGATTACTTTTTGGACGAGTTTGACTGGTTTTATACTAACGATTCCTTTCTCAATTCGAAGTAAGGGGTGGATAGCCTTAACAAGCTTACCAACACACGACTGGATTCACCTTATCTTTTTAGGAGTCTTCGTTTCGGCCATCGCTTACTGGTACTGGGGAAAAGCATTAGAAGTGTTAGAGGCTAATCAAGTATCTGTTTTTATGTATTTAGAGCCCCTCGTTACCCTTATTGCAGCAATGATCCTACTAAAAGAACACGTTGTACTAACCTCTATTCTAGGAGGAATATGTATTATACTCGGGGTATCAGTCTTCAATAATCAAGTCATACGCTGGGCTAAACACTTCTTTTTTCGGAGGTAGTTTATTCCTTTTCCCCTTAAAAAATGCCCCAATAATCCTACTAAAAGGGGCTTGTACCATTTTCCCAAAATTCAATCAATAAGCATATATTAATAAGGAAAGGAGGGAAAAAATTATGGAACTAATTTTCTTGTTTTTAGCAGCTGTACTTTCTGGATTTGCATTAATACTTGTACCTCTAGCTGGCACACCATTGGCTGGTTTAGCAACTATCTTGGGTCTTATTGGGATTGTTGTTGTCATAGTGTTCGCTATTGCGATTATCTTCAAAGGGGTAAAAGCACTGCTTCATAAGTGGTAATTGTAAGCGTGTTCAATTGAAAGCGAAGCGACTTGATGTCCTTCGCTTTTTTATTTTCTATGATTCATCCTGAAGTTCATGGCCCTATGCATTAAATCCAGTTGTCGTTGTAATCCTCAATATAGGTTTTTATTTTAGTGGGTTGTTTTCCGGTTATTCTTATGTAATCCTGTGTAATTCCTTTAGCAAGTCCAAATTTTGTTGGGAAGTGTATCCCGACGACAACATTTATGAAATTCTTGTCTACCCCGTTTGAAATCATAAACTCCATCATTCCAAACAGAGATATGGGCTTTTTAGGAAGAGTTCTATAACTGACGAGAATAGTAGCGTGTGGATTGCAGATCAGAATGGAAAGCATGCAACTGAGTGCTTAAAAAGGGAAAAAAACACCCAGTTATAAATGGAAGGAGGAAAGAAATAATTTCAGAAACAATCAGAAATTATCCTGAGTATTTTGCCAGCAGCGATTATCTTGCACTTAGCCTACAAAAGGAATCCACCCTTATCTTTTTCTTATGCTGGATGATACTGATATTTTTCAAGATCAATCATTTTCATTCCCTTAAAAATAATTCCTTCACTTTCCAACATCATTTTTTGAGTGAAGAAAGCCTCTTCATCTTGTATTCCAATTTCCCCTTTGGCATTAATAACTCTGTGCCAAGGGAGCTTGTATTTTTCTCCCATTGTGTGGAGAATTCGAACAACCTGCCTAGCCCCTCTTGGACTACCTGCAACTCTCGCTATTTGACCATAGGACATGACTTTTCCTGACGGGATACTTAGAATAATTTCAAGCACCCGTTCTGTAAATCTTTCCACCTATCTCAGCTCCCTTTTAATCCCAACTAAAACGTTCTTCTTTGAAAGGGTCTCCGTAATTGTGATACCCATTTTTCTCCCAAAATCCTGGTCTATCTTCAATTGAAAATTCTATGCTTCTCACCCACTTGGCACTTTTCCAGAAATAGAGATGCGGAATGACTAACCGAAGTGGGTAGCCATGCTCAGGTGTTAGAGGTTCCCCGTTATGTGAATGGGCAATTAAACTTGTTTCACGCATGAAATCTTCTATTGGGACATTTGTACTCCAATCTTCTTCAGCATGTATGATGACATATTTTGCTTCTGGCATTGGTCCCGCTTCTTTGACGAGTACCTTAGTCTGAATGCCGTCCCATCCATTATCAAGCTTGGACCAGCCTGTCACACAATGAATATCATTTTTAGTATTTGAAGGAGTTAATTTCAACAATTCCTCAAAGGTATAGGTAACGGTTTGTTCTACTTCACCAAAAATTTTTAAATCCCAATCTGACAAGTCTTTTTTGTAATAGGGAACATTTCCATGATGTAAAACGGGAAACGTGGTGGTCACATTTTGATTCGGTGGGACTCTACTCCCATCATTTTTAGGTTTGATTTTTCCGAAATACATACCAAATCCCCTTTTTAGTTTAGATTTCCCCGTTTGAAGAAATTTTTTCAAAAACAGGAGGTAGCCATCTTCCAATCTCTTTCCCATTCACCTGAAAAATTTGACCCGTCTCAAATTGACTCCGCTTAGCCAGCAACTGGATGATAAAACTAGCAACTTCATCTGCGGTCCCTATTTTCCAATAGTCAGGAAGGTCTTCCCCTAATCCAGTTGCTAGCTGTAGGGCTTTTTCAATATGTGGACGTGTCATATCCGTTATAGCAGCAGGAGCTACTGCAAAAACTTGTATGCCTTTTGCTTTTAATTCTTTTGCCAGTGACCACGTAAATCCTAGCAATCCTGCTTTTGCTGTACTGTAGTTGAGTTGACCAATCGCTCCTTGAAGTCCTGCCAGCGAAGTCATATTCATGATGGTTCCTTTTACATTGTTTTCGACCATATGCTGTATAACGGGAGAGGTTGCGGAAAAGGTACCTTTTAAGTGTGTGGAGAGAACTTCATCCCATTCCTGTTCTGTCATTCGATAAGATATTCGGTCTCTCACAACTCCTGCGTTGTTAACAAGAATAGTCACAACACCGAAGGCCTCGATTGCCGTTTCACAAAGTTTTCTACCTGTTTCCATCTCTTCTACAGGACCTGCGAAGCCAACAGCCCTTCCACCGAGATTGCGGATCTCCTGAACCGTGAGCTCAACGTCCACATTTTTTCTGGAATTAACGACCACTGCCGCACCTTCTCGGGCAAGGTGGAACGCCAAGCTTCTTCCGATTCCTTTAGTTGAACCTGTGATGATCACAACCTCTTGCGATAACGTCATGATAGGCTCCTCTTAAATTCTACTGAGCCCTGTATGACCTCTTGCTCGCCCATATAACCTGCTAATTTCATAATAACTTGATCTCCTTTGACCTCAGAGATACTTCCTTCAAGGCGAAGCTCTCCCCCAACCAATAACGGACCTTTAAACCGAGTTGAATGATTAACCACTATGTAACCAGCCTCTAAAAACGGAAAAAACAGCTTGGTGCTCATCCCCATTGTTAGCATGCCATGAGCAATTTCAGATGGAAATCCCGCGTCCATTGCTGCCACTTTATTTAAATGGATAGGATTATAATCACCTGAAACTTTTGCATAGTTAGAAATCATGTCAGGTGTTACGGTTCTAGTAAAAGATAGAGTTTCTCCAACATTGATACTCATATGCTAGCATCCTCCTTTTTTCCAATAATGATAAAGTTTGAAGAAGCCTTCGCAATCTCCTCGTCATTCTTTGTAATGAGTAAGTCATGCTCTAAAAATTGCAGGTTTCGCTTTTGGGCTGCTTTGTTAAAGGTGATGTAGCATTCATACGTTTCACCTATTATAAGTGACCGTTTGTATTGGAATTGCTGATCCCCATGTACCAAAGGCCCCTTTCCGTCAAGCCAAGGGACCGAAAAGTATGGCCAAAAGATGAATGGAAGAGTAGATGGAATGGTGAGTGTCTTTTGATGATCAAAGTCATCTATTGCCTGTAAATAATCCTTCACTAGTTGCTCTGTAATCGTAATTTGTATGGTTTCTGAATTCGATCCAACAAATTGTTCTTCTACAAACATTTTCTTTCCTCCTTACACTCTTTCGATTAAAGTAGCTACACCTAATCCGCCACCTATACCTAACGTTGCTAACCCACGCCCTTTCCCAAGTGTTACAAGTTCTGTAAAGAGCCTGGTAACTAGTATTGCACCTGAAGCACCATATGGATGCCCGAGAGCGAGGGCTCCTCCACCAAGATTTACAATCTTCTCGGGAATTTGTAATTCTCTTAAAGAAGCGAGCACTTGAGATGCGAAGGCTTCGTTAAATTCAACTAAATCTATATCAGTAACTCTGAGCTTATTTCGTTTTAAAAGTTTTTTCACCGCAGGCACTGGGCCGATACCTAACAGATTGGGATCAACTCCCACACTTGTCGAGTCAACAAAACGAGCAAGGGGAGTGAGACCTAGCTGCAAGCACTTTTCCTCTGACATCAGTAACACAACTGCCGCACCATCGTTAATAGGACAAGCATTTCCGGCTGTTACCGTTCCATTCTTCTTGAAAATGGGGTTTAGAGAAGATAGCTTTTCTAGGCTAGTATTTCCTCTCGGGCATTCATCCTTAGCTATGCCGTTAATGGGGACAATCTCTGAATCGAATCTACCTGATATCTGTGACTGTATGGCCTTTTGATGACTTCGCAAAGCATAAGCATCTTGATCTTCTCTTGAAATATGAAAGGCTTCTGCCACATTCTCGGCTGCCATTCCCATCTCAGGGTCACCAATCTCTTCAGGCGAAAACCTAGCCCTTGAATAGAACCGTGGCGAGCCGTAGATAGAGCGTGGCTTCTCCATTTTCCAAGGAGCTAGGCTCGTACTTTCGACTCCACCTGCCAGATAAATATCACCTGCCCCTGCCTGGATATGCCTTGCTGCCATGTTAATAGCCTCTAAGCCTGATCCACATTGCCTGTCGATTGTTACCCCTGAAACTTCATAAGGTAAACCGGCTGTTAGCAAGGATAGTCTGGCAATATTTCCACCCGGTCCAACCGTATTGCCTAGTATAACTTCATCAATTTCACTCACAGGTAAATTATATTCAACCACAAGTTCTCGTATCACGGACGCAGCAAGCTGTTCAGGAGGAATATTTTTCAAGACTCCTCCCACTTTTCCAATCGGTGTCCGTTTAGCAGCTACAATCATCACATTTCTCACTTTTTTTCACTTCCTAAAATACTAGAATACAAGTTTAACGTCTCTTTACGAGCTACCTTCCCGCTGGATGTGTAAGGAAAGTCTTCAACGCTATAAAATTCCTTCGGACATTTGTGCGCAGCTAGTCCTTGTTTACAACATTCTTTTAAATAGGAGTCTGTATGACTTGAACCTAGCTTCCATTTTATGAGTGCCACAACTCTTTCACCCCAATAGTCGTCAGCGATCCCGGTGACGACTACTTCCTCAACATCCTCTATTTTTTTCAAATACCCTTCAATTTCCTCTGGATAGATGTTCAAGCCGCCACTAATGATCATGTTTTTCTCACGTCCAACGAGGATTAGATAGCCCTCCTCATCCATAAAACCTAAATCCCCAACTGATAGCTCATCTACCTGCTTGATTTGAGGCTGATGTAAATATCCTGAATAGAGCATCGAACTTTTGATGTGTACTTGTCCGATTTCGTTAGGAGCCAGAGCGTTTCCATTTGTATCTTTTATCGTGATGTCTACACCAGGAAATGCTTTTCCAACAGAAGTTGGCCTCTTTCTAAAACCACGTTCATCCTGATAGGTGATAAAACTGGTTTCGGACGCACCGTAGAATTCTGTACGATTTGCGTTTGAAAAAATGAAGCCTATTTTTTCTTTTAGCTCAGAGCTCCATTTTGCACCAGAGGATAGGATATTCTTTACCTTTGGCAATGTGCCTACTTCATCGTCTACCATAGCTTGAAGCATAGTAGGTACAACAAAAAGTGTTGTAACAGAGGTATTCTTAATGATATTCTGTACCGCTTTTGGCTCGAATTTATCCGGAAGAACTAGCGTTGCCCCAATATGCAGGGCATACACGGCTGCAAAAAGGGATAACGAGTGACACAAAGGTCCAGGTGCACAATACACTTCCTCATTTGTTAGTTCAAAAGCCTTGCTACAGCCTTCGAAACTATCAATCCAAGAAGTGTGATGACGAAGAAAGCCCTTTGGTTTGCCTGTTGAACCTGAGGTAAACCCAATGTAGAAGATATCTGTTGGGACAGCCTCATACATAAGCTTCCTAGGCTCAACTTTCATCATTTCATCATAAATTTTATGAGTAACTAGTAAATCTGGCTTACTAGATTCAAGAGCACTATTCAGTTCGTTCCCGTTCCACTTTGGATCTAATGGAACGCAGCTATGTCCGAGCATGACGGCTGCAAAAAACACTTCTGGAAATGCAGGTTCGTTTTTGAATTGTAGGGCTATTCTAAGCTTGGGCTGGTTGCCAAAATGTTTGGTTAGATATTTCTGTATCTTCATAATGTTATACACGAATTGCTCATATGTAATCATTTGATTTTCAGTAATGATTGCTGGTTTTGAAGGTTGTATGGATTGATAGTCTTGTAGATGCTCCCCGATGATCATGTAAATTCTCCTTAACTTGTCTTTCCTTTATTCTAATCTGAAAAATAGAAAAAGTCTGCACATGGCAGACTTTTACGCAGCTTTTCTTTCACTTGATATTGTTTTTTGAATCATTGGGTAGGCCTTCTTTATTCTCAGTGCAACTATACATGCCACGATTGCTTTTATTAGGTCTCCTGGAATAAATGCTAAATTACCTGCAGCCACAGCCAACCACGGAGTATCTGTAACAATAGACCACTGAGTAATACCACCTAAATAAACAATGATAATTCCACCAATTAGAGTAAACACGATTAATTTTGCGAAGTTTAATTTATCCCAGAATCTCTCTGTCAGATATCCAATAACAAAGGCTGCAATTGGCCAGGATAGAATATACCCACCACTTGTTCCGACTAAAATACCTAAGCCACCCCGTCCACCTGACAAAATAGGTGCTCCCACGGCAACTAGTAAGACAAAAATAACTAGAGCCAAGCCTCCACGCTTTGCACCTAATACAGAGCCTGCAAGCATGACTCCTAATGTTTGTGCTGTGATTGGAACTGGAAGACCCGGCACTGGAATCGGTGGAATCAACCCTAACGCTACTACAACTGCCGCAAACATTGCGACGAACATCATATCCTTTAGCTTCATATCTATATCCCCTTTTGATGTGAATTTTTTCTCTATTATGAATATAGTAAAAGGTAGGATATATGTCAACTTGTTTTTATAATAGGTTTACATAAATAAAAATTAGTAAAATAGGAGATTAGTAAGGTCAACCAAATCCACGGTGTAAAAATGGACTAATTAAACAAAAGAAGAAAAACAGCTACATTTAAAAAGAGTGTTATTCCACGGTTCATTAAAGAGCACCTCGGTTTATTTTCAATGTAAGTTTATTACATTTTTTATTACCTAATAATAAATAAAACTGATTATCCCTTTAACTCAGAATGACATACTCCGAATCATTTGTTTTAAAAAAAGCTATATTCAGAAACTATTTTGCTTTTTAGAATAGGGGTTGATTGTAACGAGAGGATGCACCATTCCCCGGGGTGGGAGGTGAGCCTCCTCGGCGAGAACGCCATGCGTGAGTCTCACCTGTCCCACTGCTCTAAGCAGGTGCCCGAGCACCTTCCGTTCCAATCAACCTAATTATATTAAAGGTAAGATTTTACAAACTCATATTTAAAGAAACACCAACAAATAGGGGTTACGACTATTTATTCTGAGCTAGTGGGATAATCAGTTAAATAAATATCATATCGCGTTTCTCTTGGAGTAACTTCAGTTGTTTAATTTCAAAACAAAAAGAAACGAGTGAAAACCCCTCTTACGGTTTCACACTCGTTTCAATTAATTATTTCTTAAGTCTTCTAAACTGTACTGATTATCTATGAAAGCATCGTCTCAGTATAAATAAATCTTACTCTTCCCCAAACAGCTCAACAAACGCCGCTAGTGTTCTAGTCATAACTCCAGTCGCCCCTGATGGACCTAGGTCATAATCAGTTGCTGATGTTGCTGTACCCGCTATATCCAAATGTACCCAAGGTGTACCTTCTGCAAATTCACCGATAAAGGCACCTGCAAAAATTGCATGGCCATCACGACCTGGTGAGTTGTTTAAATCCGCAACCTTACTTTTTCTAACACGTTCCTTTACTTTCTCAGTGATCGGCAAACGCCAAATCATTTCTCCCACTTCATTTGAAGCGAGCAAAACCTTCTCAAAAAGTTCTTCGTTGTTCGTCATGGCACCCGTGATGTCGTGACCAAGTGCAATAATTACTCCACCTGTTAAAGTGGCAACGTCTACTAAATAATTCGCACCATGATGCTTAGCATACGTTACTGCATCTGCAAGGGCTAAGCGTCCTTCTGCATCTGTATTTAAAATTTCAATCGTCTTGCCGTTCATAGCTGTGATGACATCATCGGGCTTGAAGGCATTTCCACTAATCATATTGTCTGTTGAAGGAATCACAGCCACAACATTTTGGGCTGGCTTTAGCTGGCCTAGGATTTCCATTGCTCCAAGAACAGCTGCCGCTCCACCCATATCTGTTTTCATGCCCACTAAACCGTCTTTCGGTTTAATCGAGTATCCACCTGAATCATACGTAATGCCTTTTCCAACTAATCCGATTACATCTGTCCATTCATCTTTACCTTGATATTTTAGAACGATCATTTTCGGTGGCTCGACAGATCCTTGATTCACAATAAGAAGAGCACCCATTCCAAGCTTTTCCATATCTTCTTTTTCTAATATTTCATATTCCATCCCATACTTCCCTGCAAGTTCAACCGCGTAATTCGCCATATCTGTTGCCGTCAGCATATTGGGGGGAGTATTAACCAGTGTTCTAGCACTGTTTGTTCCTGCACCGTAGGCAGAACCAACTTCTAGGCCTGCTTCCACTTCCTCAACATCACTGCTTGTATAAACAATAATGGCTGATAGTTTTCGAACAGGTTCATTTGATTTTTGCTTATAATCTGCAAATTCATATGTAGCTAATGAATAGGCCTCTGCTAAGGCATGTGATACATCTAAAATATCAACCTTTTCAGTAACAAAGCTATCAAGAACGATTTCTATGTTCTCGAGTTTCGATCCCTTAACAGCCTTAAATAGCTTTCCAAATGAGCTTCTAGCACTTTCAAAACTGAAATCCTCTTCTTTTCCAAGACCGACAAAATAGACTCTACTAGCTTCTAATTTACCTAATGTATGTACCTTTGAAATCGTTCCTTTTTTCGCTGACACATCTCCTTCTTTAATAAGAGAAGAAAGCAGATCACCTAAAGCAACATTTACTTCTCGTAAGATCCCCACAAAAGAAGTTGTTTTTTCAAATAATCCGATTACTAGTGTGTGACGAGCCTCGTGAATGGTAAAATCATTTTTTACTGTAAACATTTCTGTACACCTCCAAATAGTTACTCTCTCCATTATAATCAATCTTACTAATTATTTCGAGTATCTAATCATCTTCAAGATATAGAAATAAGGAAGGTAAAGATGGCAATGTTTTTACCTTTTCAAAGGGTATCAGGTCAATATGTTGTGGTATAATGGATAAACATTGTTCTATAAAAGTATTTACATATTCTAAATCAACACCCCAAAAATCCGGCCTATATTTTTGGATATATCGGTGTCCTGCATTCATCATAACCCGAGCACCCTTAACATTTCCATACTCATAGTGATAGATGGCGACTGTCATTTGCAGAAGTCCTTTTAAGAAAAAATTATCTTTATCTGTCATCCAAATGTCTTCTAATAAATCATGACAGGTGTAATAATCGCCTTCATTAAATTTTATAAAAAATTCATAGTATTCCATTGGGTACGTCATTATTTATCCCCCAGTATACGTGGTACTACTATTATAGTAATACGAATTCTAAGAAAAGAACAATTCGTGTTTATATGAAAGGATTGAGTGACTAGATGAGCTTATTTACTAACTTTCCATTATGGGCTGCCTTATCCGCGATATTTTTCGCACAATTTGTGAAGGTTCCAATCCAATATATCGCCACGAGAAAAATCGATTGGTCCTTATTAACGAGCACTGGTGGAATGCCAAGTTCTCATTCAGCTGCCGTAACAGCCTTAACAACAGCTATTGGCATACAGCAAGGATTAGGGTCTCCCATTTTCGCTGTCTCCGCTGTATTTGCCATTATTGTTATGTTTGATGCAACAGGAGTTCGCCGCCATGCGGGAGAACAAGCAACTGTCTTAAATAAGCTCGTAACAGATTTCCATAAATTCATGGAAGAAGCCAAGCATTGGCAGGATAAAGGAGAACAAGAAAAGCGAAAAGAATTAAAGGAGCTTTTAGGCCATCAGCCCGTTGAGGTTTTCTTTGGAGGCCTTTCAGGAATTTTACTGACTCTTGTTCTCTATTATCTTTTTGTTTTGGGGGTATAATTAATTTATGCGACTCATCTCTATCTGCCCGAGTAATACAGAGCTATTAGCTTACCTAGGTCTTGAAGGCCACCTTGTCGGGATAGATGATTTCTCCGATTGGCCCGCGAGCATTTTGCATTTACCAAGACTCGGACCCGATCTTTCTATTGATATGGATAAGCTAGTTCAGCTTCAGCCGGATTTAGTGTTAGCCAGTTTGAGTGTACCAGGGATGGAGAAAAATGTTGAGGAGCTAAAAAGGCGGAATATCCCTCATCTTGTTTTAAATCCACAATCTTTGGATGATATAGCAGAGGACCTCTTAGTTGTTGGTCATCATACTGGGACTTCTGAGAAGGCTGAGGATGTGGTAAAACACTACAGACACTTTGTGAAAACATATCAAGAATTGTCTGGTAGGATTCAAGCGAAGTACTCTTTATATTGGGAATGGTGGCCAAAACCTATTTTTAGTCCTGGCGGTGTGAACTGGTTAACAGAAATCAGTAACCTATCTGGAGGTTGGAACATCTTTCAACATCTTCCTATTGCAAGTCATCAGTCGAATTGGGATGAAATCATTGAACTGGACCCTGAGCATATATGCATGGTCTGGGTTGGTATTAAGCAAGATAAAATGAAGCCATCCATCATAAAAAAACGCCCTGGATCAGAGAAAATGGATGCGGTTATTAGAAATCATATTCACGTTTTGGACGAACCGTTGTATTGCCGTCCATCTCCAAGGCTATTGTTGGGACTTAAGAAACTCGGAGCTATCCTACACCCCTCAGTTTTCCCTGTGGATGACGGGATAGATCCACTATTGGATAAATAAAACGGAGAGCGCTCAGGTTTGAGCGCTCTTTTTAACTTTTCGTATTTTTTAAGTATTGTTGGCGAAATACCTGCATGGATTCATCTTCATTAAGTAACGCTAGTTGTTCTTCAGTTAGTTTTCCATTACCTTTTTCAACAATATAAACTTCTACTTTCTTTTTACCCCATTCTTCATATACTTCTTGAACGGTGTCATAGTAGAGGTCAATTTTATTACCTTTAATCGCCCCACCCTTATCTGCAACAACACCGAAACCATAGCCTGGAATCCAGAGAATGGTTCCTATTGGAAACACGCGCGTATCCGCTGCCACCGTTGAAAATAAGTCTCTCTTTACTTTTACACCAGAAGCAGTAATCCCGTATTGTGGGTGGTCTGGCGATTTACCGGTTGATTCTACACCTGCTGTGTACCCAGTTGCCGTTACCGTAACGGCAGGGTACTGACCCCAATTTTGGTTTTCTAGTGTTAAAGATGATGAAACCGCATCACTTGAAGAAATAGATGTTTGAACAGATGAATATTTTTTTAATCCCTTGTAGCTTAATTTAGTTTGTCTAAGTGTACTATCCTCAGTATCTCCTGATATAGAGCCATAAAACTGTGAATAAAAGGGATGATCATAGCGATTCCACCATTGTGTAAGTTCCTCTGCTTGTACTCCAGAAATAGACGTATACGTTGCTGATAATGCTAATAAAACTAAAACAGACATAGTCGTTCTCTTTAGTAAGGTTTTTAACCTATTCATTTTTGAATTCACTCCTCTCACGAATCTATTCATTTCCAATTTTCCGTCAACTTATTCATGGAAATAAAAAAATCTGTGGAGGATTGTCCAAAAATCATTACCTTTTGTGGCTTAACTTTTCGATATATTATGGTGATTCTACCTGAAATAGCTAAAAAGCTCCATGCTGCAGAATCTGCAACATGAAGCTTTGGTCTTAAAACATTTGATAGCCCTTTGATCGTAAAGTTTTAATCACAAGGCCTGAACAGATGGCACCAAATAGCCCAGAGAGCAATATAATAATATCAGCCAATGCAAGTGATGTAATAATAGTTCCTAAGGAAGAAAAAGAAGTTTGAGCATTTGTGAAATATTCAATGAATCGAACCTTATCTACAATGAATACAAAAATAATCGGATAAATAATAGCCATTACCCATGTTGCTCGTAATAACATATTGAGTAGAAATCCAATTCCAAAAAATAGCACAAAAAATAATAACAAAGAAATCAATAATATTGGTAAACTCATACTCATTGCCTTCACCTCCAGCACAACTTCAAGTGGCAAATCTAGGATAAATAGATATAGGTATCTACTTATTTACCTTTAAGCCAATTTCAAGTGTACTAAAGTTTGGAAGGGATGGTCAATGTTCTTGTTCATAATTCACTGTTTTGTCATCTTTTATATGAGTTAGATTTTTTAAATTTATCTTAATTACTGCAGCTTAGGAATAAATTCAAGATCTCCGTTTTGCAGGAGAGAAACACCCGCGAGCTTTAACCTAACTCTATTCCTTCTTCCCAGTACCTGAACAACAAGTACACGTTTCAGAACCGCCAAGGAGAAGTTGAAAGTAACCTTTTCCAGAACAATATGGACAATCCTTCTTTTCATAGTTGATCGTTTTCATCTCAATTACCTCCTTTTAAATAATTCTTAATTTTCTGATAATATCATCAATTTATCAAAAAGAAAAGCCTTATTTTCCTCTAAAAAGAAAGATGAAAACGAATACATTCATAAATATCTCCATTTTTCGAGAGTTTCCTTATCTTTTCATAGCAAGTTAATAAAACAGCTTGTAAGAGGAATAGCCAAACTGATTACCTGGGTTAATAGAGTCATTCATAGAAGTTAGCTGTTTCTCTTGCATCTCCATATAAAACTGGAGGAGAACCGATGCGTCTGGGTTGATTTTAATGTCCTCAGGGTGCATGAATCTTGCCTCATAAAGCTCAGTTTGCTGAACGATGATTGATTGATCCCTTTCCATTTTAAGTGAAAAAATGATCATGTTGTCACTGATTTCATTCTTTATTACACCTGATCGGACGCCTAGGATCCCCTGGATTTTTCCATGAATTCCCGTTTCCTCGTGTACTTCTCTTAACACAGCTTCATCAATCGTTTCATTGGCTTCAACAAACCCCGCTGGTATTGACCACTTACCCTTTAGCCCACCATATTTCTTTTTTACGACGAGCCATTCTCCCGATGGAGCAATGACTAGACCCGCTACTGCTAGCCACACGTTTCCCCTTGTTTCTTTGCCCATTTCTCTCGACCCCATTTGTTTTACTACTATAACTATTCTAAAGTATGAAAAAAAGACAAGGACCATAGTCCCTGCCTTCAATAGGTTAATGAATTAAATAAAATTCCATTTACCTTTTTTAATGACCATTAGTGGCCCACCTATTAAAAATAACACACGGTTATCAATCACTTTTTTCATGACAGATGCTTTCCAGCCTACCATTTTACGACCGTAAACGGTTCCGATTGCATCATCATGACCAAGTGAGCAAACCGTTCCTTTAATATCTGGCTTAAATGCTTCTAGGTTACCCTGTTCACGAATTAGCACTGTGATATTGTTTGCACACGTCACACCTTGCTGCATGGCAATTTGTGCGGTTGGAGGATAGGGTCTGTCAATTTCCTCGTTGATAACTAATGATGAATCACCAACGATAAAGACGTTATCATGGCCAGGAGCACGTAAGTAAGGATCTACCTTAACACGGCCACGCATTGCTTCGAATCCAGATTCTTCAACAATGCCACTTCCACGAACACCAGCAGCCCAGATTACAGTAGCTGCCTTAATTTCCTCAACTTGCTCGTCTTTCGCAACAATAATTCCTTCTTCGGTACATTCTTTTATAGCAGTACCAATTCGGAACTCGATTCCTTTTCTCTCAAGATAGCTTCTTGCATAATCAACTAGCTCAGGATCAAAACCAGGAAGGATCATAGGAGCAGCTTCCACACAGATAACCTTTACTTTTTCGCGATCAATATCAAATTCATGACATAACTCCGGCACGCGGTTAGCTAACTCACCAATTAGCTCAATACCTGTAAATCCTGCACCACCTACAATAATGGTAAGTAGTTCGTCTTTCTTTTCCTTCATGTTAGAGTAAGTAGCAAATTGATATTCAATATGTTCCTTAATTTGACGAGCAGAATTGATATTGGCAATCGCAAAAGCATTCTCTTTAAGACCTTTTATACCAAAAGTTTCAGACTCATAACCTAGTCCAACAACTAAGTAATCGTAAGTAACTTCTCCGTTTTGCAAGATCACCTTTTTCGATTCTGGAACAATTTTCGATACAGTGTCTTGAATAAAATGAACCTTGTTTTTGTCAATGATATCTGAAATGGCGATACGAGAGCGATCGTGATGTAGTGTTCCCGCAGCGTTTTCATGTAACCAAGTGGTTTGGTAATGATAGTCATTGTTGTTAACTAGGGTAATATCTGCTTCATTTACCCCTAGCTTTTTTTGAAGATTTACGGCTGTCATAATCCCACCGTAGCCTGCGCCTAATATAACTATTTTCGGCTTTCTCAACTAGATCACATCCATTTAAAAATTTTATTTGGTATAGATAATCACAAAGTTATTCACATGTGTATAACTAAGTTTGGGTCGTTGGAATCTAGCTCCAGCACCCAGTCCCTCGAGGTCAAATAACCCTAAAAGAATCAAAGGGAAAGACCACCCTTTTTTTCTTTTAGGAACATTTGCTTGTGGGGACTAAACGGGGTGCTTCCGCTTTTTGGTCTTGTGATACATTTCACTAACTAGTGCGAAAAATGTCATAAAATCTTAATATAATGTCTATATTTCATATTATTCTTTTTCCGGGTAATTTTCAACCATAATTAACTAAGAACCTGTATACTCACAATGTTACTTCATAAGGCATAAAATCCATCTATCTTCACCCTTATTATATGTAGGAATTTCACATTCATTTATGCTATCATTAATTATAAAAATTTGGGGGAGGTAATCGTTATGAACTCAGATACAAATGTATATGATATTACCATTATCGGAGGCGGACCTACAGGATTATTCACTGCGTTTTATGGCGGAATGCGCCAGGCAAATGTAAAAATCATTGAAAGTTTACCTCAGCTTGGTGGTCAATTATCAGCCCTATATCCTGAAAAATACATATATGATGTTGCTGGGTTTCCAAAGGTTCGTGCTCAAGAGTTAGTTGACAACTTAAAGGAGCAAATGGCAAAGTTTACCCCTACTGTTTGCTTAGAGGAATCAGTTGATACAGTTGAAAGATTGGAAGATGGTACATTTAAACTAACAACGAACAAGCAAGAGCATCTTTCAAAAACAATCATTATTACAGCTGGTAACGGCGCTTTCCAACCAAGACGTATCGAGCTTGAATCAGCTGCTCAGTACGAAGGGAAAAATCTTCACTACTTTATTGATGACTTGAACAAATTTGCTGGCAAACGTGTGCTTGTTTGTGGTGGTGGAGATTCTGCAGTGGATTGGGCATTAATGCTTGAACCAATTGCTGAGAAGGTCATCTTAACTCACAGAAGAGATAAATTCCGTGCTCATGAGCATAGTGTTGAAACGCTTTTCAGCTCTAAGGTTGAGATCAAAACTCCATTCCAGCCGACTCAAATCATTGGCGATGGCTTGATCAAACAAGTGGTTCTTCAAGAAGTAAAAGGTGAAAAAGAAGAAGTCATTGATGTCGATGCTGTTATTGTCAACTTCGGATTTGTTTCCTCTTTAGGTCCGATCAAAGATTGGGGATTGGAAATCGAAAAAAATTCAATCGTAGTAAATTCCAAAATGGAAACAAAGGTAAAAGGAATCTATGCGGCTGGAGATATTTGTACATATGATGGAAAAGTAAAACTAATCGCCTGTGGGTTTGGTGAAGCACCAACTGCTGTTAATAATGCAAAAGCCTATTATGATCCAAATGCTAAACTACAGCCATTGCATAGTTCTAGTATGTTTTAAGGAAAAGTTTTACTGAGGTTATAGCAAAGTGCTATAGTCTTTTTTTTGCAAAAGTGTTAATCCACAAATCTTGGGCCATACCCTAGTTATTTTAAAAAATTGTAAAATTTTACTTGTTTACCTTTTTGTTTACTGAATTATAGATTAGAATGATAGCTAGGTTCCATAATGAAATGTCAGTTAAAGGAGTTTTTGCATGAATGTATCTAGTGGTGTAAAGAGCATATGGTCTAATAGACGCTTTACGTCCATATGGATAGCTGGCTTATTCTCTAGTTTCGCCATCTCGTTTTTCATGTTTGCACAATCTTGGTATATTGTCCAAACATTAAATCTAGAAGCATCACTTGGGATTGTATTTGTTGCAACGAGTGTTCCAAGACTGATTTTTATGATTATTGGCGGGGCCATTGCAGACCGATTTAGCAAAACAAGAATTATGCTTCTTTCCAATATATCGAGAAGCATTCTGATGATTGGACTAGTTGTATTATTAATGTCGAGCACCATTTCAATATGGACATTTGTTTTATTCGGCTTATTTTTCGGAATTCTTGATGCCTTTTTTTGGTCAGCTGATGGATCAATCCTTCCTCAGATTATAAAAAAAGATCAATTAACGGTGGGGAATTCAATTACCCATATGACAAATCAGATCACCCTAATTCTAGGTCCAGTAGTGGCAGGATTACTGATCAAATTTAGTAGCTATGAAGTCGTTTTTCTTATGACTGCTATATTTTTAATTTTATCCGCCTATTTTATTTCGAAAATAAAACTTCCTGAATATCAAGGCCATTCTGATCAGGATTCAATTGTTCAATCGATCAAATCCGGAATACAATATGTTCGAAAATCCTCCTTTTTAACAGGAGTATTAACTTGTAGTGTCTTCCTTTATATGTTCCTAATTGGTCCATTACAAATGGGATTGCCCTTGTTTGTTAAAAACACTCTTCACGGGGACACACTACATTTTAGCTTCTTAGAGGGGGCTTTTGGTGGGGGGATGTTACTTGGAGCCATAGCAATTGGTCTATCCAACTTACGTCGGAAGAGGGGCCTTTTCACCTTAGTTATGATTACCCTAGCTGGCTTTTCTTTTTTATTGTTTAGCTTCACTAACGAGCTTTGGGAAAGTATTGTAGTCATTTCCATTTTTGGTGCAACACTTGCGTTGGCTAACATTCCATTAATGTCGATCATCCAGTCCATTGTTAAAGAAGAAATGATGGGAAGAGTAATGAGTCTTGTGATGCTATCCTCGATGGGACTTATCCCCCTGTCCTATGCAATGACTTCAGTTGTACTGTCATTTGGTATTGACATACATGTGATTATGGGATCGGGTGCCATTCTCGTCTTGCTGTTTCTGATTTATGTGTATTTCCGGTTTCCCGTCATTCGGGCAATGGACTAGCACAAATATAAAAAGCTTCCCGCAGTGGCAGTGGGAAGCTTTTTATATTTAACAATCCTCGGGTGTCCCCTCAACCGTTGCCGTTCTAAACGATGAACCACACCCACACCCTGCAATCGCATTCGGGTTATCGATGGTGAACCCTCCACCCATCATGGATTCTTTAAAATCAATTGTAACACCGTTAATGATGGGAGCACTTTCTGAATCAATTAGGACCTTTATTCCATGCTGTTCTAGTTCTATATCATCTTCGTTCTTCACTTCATCAAAACCTATACCATAGGAAAGACCACTACAGCCTCCACCTTTAACACCAACGCGTAAGAAAACGGCGTCATTGCCTTCTTCTTTCATCATATCTTTGATTTGAAAGCCTGCTGCTTCAGAAATTGTAATCATGAATGGCACCTCCTTTAAAGCTTTTATTATATAGTATACAGAGGTTCCTACTCTGTCTCAAACAAAGTGACTTTTATTGATAAATATATTCACCTGTACAAACAACCTCTGCAGGTCCAGTCATATATACGTCCCCATCATGGCTCCATGTAATGTAAAGGTCTCCTCCAGCAAGGTGCACGGTAGTTTTCATTCCTCTTTTTGTCTTTCCATTAAGAACAGAGGCAACAACAGCTGCACAAGCTCCGGTCCCACAGGCCTGTGTGATACCTGATCCTCGTTCCCATACTCGAAAATGTAGTTCGTCATCCTTTACAACCTGGACAAACTCTACATTCACGCTTTCTGGAAACCTAGGATCTTTTTCAAATACGGGTCCCAGACTATTTACGGGAGCTTCATTTATATCATCTACATACATAATACAATGTGGATTACCCATTGATACTGACGTAATAAAATAAGGCACCCCTTCTACTACAAAAGGTTCGTTTACGATTGTTTCAATTGAATCCCCTAACATCGGTATAGCTTCTCTGTTTAAAGAAGGCTTCCCCATATTAATCGTTACAGAATCTACTACTTCATTTTGCTCATGTACGGATGCTTCTACAAGGCCAGACAGTGTTTCTATTTGAAAATGTCTTTCTTGGACAAGACCACTTTCAAATACATACTTCGCCACACAACGAAGTCCATTTCCACAGTTCTTTCCTTCGGAACCATCGCTGTTAAATATCCTCATTTTAACCGAGGCGTTGTCAGATGGACAGATCAAGATAAGCCCGTCTGATCCAATACCCGTATGAACAGAAGCTACTTTAATCGCTAAGTCTGCAAGTATCTCTTCTCTTAACTCCGTTTTAAATGTATTAACATATATATAATTATTACCTAATCCATGCATCTTCGTAAAGGGAATTATCTCCATTATTTCACCTACTATACTTTTTTTACTTATAGCTATTTAGATTAAGTATAAAAGTATTTTGATCGTTATACAAACAAACACTTTAATAATTAGTTAGTCATTATTTTCATGGTAAAATATACTCAATAACTTCAATCGCTTTATAGGAATATAGTTGAGTATTTTTCTATTTTTTAGTATATTTATAATAAGCATAAAGGACGGGATAGGGGGACATGAACATGGAAAATCAGGAAAAGCTTTTTGATAGATCCGTAGTTTGTACGATTTGCTCACAGAATCATACAACAAAAAAAGTTCGTTACCGCTACATTCGAGCATTACGTTCCGATTCGGATTTTTGTTCCTATTATGAAGATGAAGAAAATAGCCCCCTTTTATACTATGTGAGTGTTTGTCCTAACTGCGGCTACGCAGCGTCTGATGAGTTTTCCACCTATTTCCCACCTAACTCAAAGGTTGCGATTGAACATGCATTTAGTTCGGGGTGGAAAAATAAAGACTACGGCAAAAAGCGTTCAGTAAAGGAAGCTATTGAAGCTTATAAACTTGCCATTTATTGTGCCACACTTAAAAAGGAAAAACACATTGTCCTAGCTGGTTTATATATGCGTCTTGTTTGGATTTTGAGAAAAGAAAGCATGACCGACCAAGAAGTTCGGTTTATGAAGTTAGCCGTGTCAGAGTATGTTCAATCCTATAGTAACGAAGATTATGAGTCTACTGACATGAGCCAAGTGAAGTTATTATATTTAATTGGGGACCTTTACAGAAGACTAAACGATGAGAAGCAAGCCATTCTTTATTTATCTAGAGTCATTCAACATAGAGAAGAAACACTCGAAAAAAGAATGATTGAACTTGCCCGTGAAGCATGGAAAGAAATCCGAGAAAGCCAAAAACTCAATCTGAAATCGAGTTAAAAAATGCCCTCTATTATATTTATAGAAGGCATTTTCTTATTAAAACATCGGGTTTTCATCGATGTATTGATAGATATTTTTCACTAATTCTTCTGGATCATTGCCTATGACAACATCCCCATTCACTAAAGCATAGAGGGTGTCAAAACATTTTCCACAATACCCAAGGCATCCATATTCAACGATGTCAAAATTCGGATCACGTTCAAGTACTTCCCTCGCCTTTTGAGCACCACTTGCTAGATTACTTATACAAAACTCAATTATCGGTTTCATCCTATTCACCTCTACGTTTAAAGGCTACCCTTTTTTTATTTATTCGTCAATTGTTTCGTAGCATTTTTTCAGGGATGCTCTTTATGAAAGTACCATCTTCACCGTCACTTCGACAGTAAAACAACCCTTGATTTACTGTTCATCCCATTCATTTATCAAAATACTGTATAAAAGAGAATCACGCCATCCGTCCTTTAGTAATAAATCTTCACGCATTCTACCTTCCCAAGTCATTCCAACCTTCTCCAAGACCTTCGTCGATTTAACATTTCTTGGATCACATGTTGCATAAATACGATGCAAATCTAACACTTTAAAACCGAATTCTATTAGCAGCTTGGCTACTTCTGTTGCATATCCCTTTCCCCAATAATCTCGATTTAAAATATACCCAATTTCTCCTGCCTTATTGCTTACATCCCGTATATTTAACTCACCTGCTCCAATCATCTTCCCAGTTTCCTTAACAGTAACCGCAAAAACAAATCGACTCCTAGAAACTCTCTTAGCCTCTTCTATAACTTGTCTCACAAAAGCTTCAGATTCTTCCTCAGAATTCGGTCCCCATGGTTGGTATTGACACACTACTTCTTGTGAAGCATATGAATGAACATCTATCCAATCAATTTCCACAAATTCACGCAAAGTTACTCTTTCACTTTCAAAACAACTAACCATCAGGAAAAACCCACTTTCTATTACTACATGGTACCACTTTTAGTATTTATTTTTAAATGCACAATGACATTGATAAAGAAAACAATTCCCTACGAACACTAAAGGTTAAAACCAGAAGAAGGGAGGGCGACTTTAAAAAAACTAGACATCCTACTTTAGCAAATCAAAAGTTCTTCCAAACATCCCGCTCATCCGGAGCTCCCCCGAAATAAAATAATTCTCTATTTTCACAAACATATTGTGATTCCTCATGATTTTCGTTATACTTTTCAATGGTATTTTCTTATTCAAAACAGTTATTAAGTATTATTTTATATAGAGATGCTTATTCTTTTATTAACAAGTAATTTTAGAGAGACTGCCCCATAAAAGGAGATAAAACATGAAACATCTAGTGTTACTTGGAGGCGGCTATGGAAACATGCGAGTATTGCTTCGTTTGTTACCTAACCAACTGCCCGACGATGTACAAATTACATTAATTGACCGAAATCCTTATCATTGTTTAAAAACCGAATATTACGCACTTGCAGCTGGAACGATCTCAGATCACCATATCAGAGTGACATTCCCTGAGCACCCGAGGCTTTCTATTAAGTACGGTGAAGTATCGAAAATTGATATTGACAACAAAATGATCTACCTTAATCAAGACACAGTGCAGTATGATGACTTGATTATTGGACTAGGTTGCGAAGATAAATATCACAATGTTCCAGGTGCAGAGGCGTTTACCTATAGCATTCAAACAATTGATCGATCTAGACATTCTTACCAAGCATTAAATAATTTGGGTGCGAATTGTGTTGTTGGAATTGTGGGAGGGGGACTCAGCGGTGTCGAGCTTGCTAGTGAGCTAATCGAAAGTCGTCCAGATCTTCAAATCAAGCTCTTTGATAGAGGAGATCACATTCTTTCCATGTTCCCAGAGCGTTTAAGTAATTATGTTGAAAATTGGTTTAATTCCCATAAAATTGAAGTTATTAACCGCGCTAACATTACGAAGCTTGATGAGAAAACAGTTTACAATCACGATGAAGCTATCCATTGTGATGTTATTGTTTGGACAGCAGGAATCCAACCAAACAAAATTGTACGAGAGCTAGAAGTGGAGAAGGACCCACAAGGCAGAGTAATTATTACGAATCATCATAACTTACCCATTGATGAGCATGTTTACGTCGTGGGCGACTGTGCAAGCTTACCTCATGCACCTAGCGCACAGCTCGCTGAAGGACAAGCGGAACAGATTGTTCAAGTATTACAAAAGCGTTGGGCAGGCGTTGAGCCTCCTGCTGAGTTCCCACCAATTAAGCTTAAGGGTGTTCTTGGTTCTCTTGGGAAAAAACAGGGCTTTGGACTTTTAAATGATCGCCCGTTGATGGGCAGAGTACCAAGACTCTTAAAATCAGGTATTTTATGGATGTACAAACACCATAAAGGATGAAATATAAAAAATCCTTTAGACTCATGTCTAAAGGATTTTATTCTTTATAGCCATACTTTTCTAATTCAGCATAAATTGTTTTCAGTCTTGGGTTCCCTTCTCCAACGATCTCACCTTTTATGACAACCACTGGATAAAACATATCCTCCTCAATGACTCTTTGAGCGAATTCAGACTTATCTTCGTCCTGTGGAGGCTCAAATATATCTACATAAACAATTGAAAAAGCTTGACTCGGAAACTTTCTACTAATGGCTGCTTCAAGCCATTCATATGTTTCTTTTGAAGAAGGCATGTTCACACAGCTAGGACATAAGACAGCTGCCCCGTATACACAAACCTCAACTTGTTGAAATGTCATTTTTGCACTTCCCTTCCTCCCTATTTTAAACGAAACTAACAGAAAATGCCTTAACTTAAGTTTCCAATACGGAAAAATAGATTTTTTATGTAAAAGTCATTATAATAGAAGTATGGAAGGGAGTCGATAAAAATGGAAATGCAAGAGCAAGTATTAGAGGTATTAGATAAGCTTCGTCCATTCCTACTTCGTGACGGTGGAGATGTTGAATTAGTAGATATTGAAGACGGTATTGTTAAATTACGTTTATTAGGTGCTTGTGGTAGCTGCCCAAGCTCAACGATTACGCTAAAAGCAGGAATTGAACGCGCACTTTTAGAAGAAATTCCTGGTGTCATTGAGGTAGAACAAGTTTTTTAATACTAATTATTGTAGCGCTCTCTATTACTAGGGAGCGCTTTTTTTACAATGAAGTTTAGCCAAGCCAATTTATTTTAGGGATGTTTGTTCTTTTTGTTCGATAACCTATAATAAAATGCACCTCTCGAAGTAGCTTTTCAAAATCACTAGATCGTTTAAGCATCTGCTGAAGCTCGTCTTGCCTTATCATTTTTTGTTCTTCATCGTTTGTTTTATAATAGGCTTCAATACATTCAAAATAATGCACGGGAAACTGTAACCTCGAATAGAACAGTCTCCATGAAAACGTGGAAAGAGGACTAATGGTTTCATACTCGTTCACCAGCTGAAGATAGGATTCACCTGAACGCTGCTGACCCCAATAGGAGGATCTCACCCATTCAACTAAGTCACGGCTAGGATGGTCATACACCCAGTCTGTCGGTAGCTTGATAAATTGCTCAAACTGCCAGCATTCCGGATTGAAGCGGTGGTGACAGACTGTTCCAGCATCAATTTCCCCGGGCTGGTCATCCATTTCAGTATCAACTAAGTATTGTATAGCATTCTCTGTTAACCCTACATAATATGGAAAGGACTCAACAAAAAGTCTTTCAAAGGTTTCACTTGGGTGATTCCTAACTTTCATTAGCCAAAATTGTTCCATCTGATCCAATCGCTTCTCCCACAGAGATTTCCATTGCCCAATTCTAACTAAATGCTGAAGTGGAAACGACATTCGTTTTCCTCTCTTGTGGAATTTTGCAAGCTCTACTCCGAGCGATTGTTGTCTCACCATTATATTTGTTTCATATGGACATTTTAAAAGCACAAATAATAAATCATCTGCTTTATTAATGATCTCCCCTCTTTTGTTTTTGACAATGCTTGCCACATGATGATCGCCTTTTTGGAGGTAAAACTCACCCAATTGCGTCATTTCTTCTACTTCATCTGTATCTAAATGAGAAACAGGAACAACCAAATATGTAACATTACGTGACTTGTATTTTTCATACGAACGAAATGTTCCATTCGGTTCTGCCTTTAAGTTAAATAAAGTTTGTAAATGCTCCTTCATATTCCGTTTCCCCCTTTTAGGACATTTATATGTTATCTAAGGAGAAAACTTGTAATAAAAGTGTGCTTTTTAAGAATAAATTAATAGTCAACGGAAACTATGAGTAAGAAGTCATACTGTTATAGAAAGGTAGGTCCTATGGAAAATTCCAAATTATCCAAGCTAGAAAAGGCAGCGAGAAAGTGGTTAATTGAACGTGGTGTTACTGTTGAAGATATCGCAGATCTTGTTTATTTTTTACAAGTGAAGTATCATCCAGACCTAACAAAGGAAACTTGCATCCATAACGTTGAAAAGGTGTTGTCTAAACGTGAAGTCCAAAATGCAATTCTTACTGGAATTCAGCTAGACGTTTTAGCTGAGAAAAAACAACTTGAGGAGCCTCTACAGCACTCCATTGAAATTGATGAAGGGCTATATGGAATTGACGAAATAATCGCATTGTCGATCGTAAACGTTTACGGTTCTATCGGTTTTACTAATTTTGGTTATATCGACAAACTTAAACCTGGTATTCTAGGACTGCTCAATGATAAGTCAACAGGGAAGTGCCATACTTTCTTAGATGATATCGTCGGGGCCATTGCTGCGGCTGCCTCTAGTCGGTTGGCCCACAGTGCCGCTGCGAAGGAAGAAGAGAATCAGTAGTGATATAACAAAACGCTTGAGCTAAATCAAGCGTTTTGTTTACCTTTATATCTTCTCCATCCATTCCTCAAGAGAATGAATCACATATGTAGGCTGAATTTCTTCTTTACTAAGATGCTCTTTTGTCGTTACTCCTGTGTGTACAAGTAACGTATCTACCCCTGCTCTGATTCCTGCAAGGATATCTGTATGATAATTGTCACCGATCATTAACGTCTTTTTGGGATCGGTCCCAATTGCCTTTAGAGCTTGCTCCATTATAATACTCTCCGGTTTTCCGATGAAGATTGGGGCTACCTCTGTTGAAACGGCTACAACTGATGTAATAGAGCCATTGCCTGGTAAAAAGCCACGTTCTGTTGGAAGGGCAATATCACCATTTGTTGAAATAAATGTGGCTCCCGCTCTAACTGCTAAACATGCAATGGCAAGCTTTTCATAATTTATACTGCGATCAAGACCCACAATGACAAAGTCAGGTTCTTCTTCCTTAATTGTAAATCCCTTTTCAATCATCGCTTGACGAAGGCCTTCCTCCCCAATTATATAGACAGAAGCATCAGCTTTCTTCTCATAAATAAAGCTCGCTGTGGCTTGACTCGTCGTGAAAACTTGATGAATATCTGCTGGAATTTCGAATTCTTTTAGATGCTGTGCGACTTGTTCAGGTGTCTTAGTTGAATTATTCGTCACAAATAAATAAGGAATCCCTTTATCATGTAAAGCTCGGACAAAATGACACGCTTCTAAAATTCGTTCCTTCCCTCTATACATCGTCCCATCTAGGTCAATTAAATATCCTTCATATTGTTTCATTAATTTTTATGCCTCCTCCAAATTTATACAGAAAGAAAAATCGCTTCAACTAGAAGCGATCAGCTTTTAAATGCACTCACAGGTCCAAGCTCATTTTGCAAATAGGTTCTGACATCGTTTGGAAATGATTTAATCGAGTCCAATTCCTCTAAGAACGTTTTTGCCAGATTGTCGTGGTTAACAGAAATATACTCTTGAACCAGTAATTTTCTAAAAGAAATAACCTTTTTTAATGAATCGGCTTGATCCTTACGTATTACCTTTTCATCCTCTAAAATATCAATAATATCCTCGTAGCTTCCTGGGTCTCTCATAATAAATCCGTCAATCATTGAATTTCCTACATCTAGAATGGACTCAATGATTAAATGCCCAATACGTTCTAAGGCAAGCTTTAGTATGGGTTGCTTCCATCCTTTGTTTTCTTGTAATAAAGTGATTAATGACTCTAAATACACTAAAATACTTTCAATTTTTTCACGGTCTACAAAATACATGGACACTTAACCTCACTTTATAGGGGGTGTACTGTGTTTGGTAGGATATCCGGTCTTGCATAGAAATACCCTTGAGCTAAATCGACATTGTTCCTGGAAAGAACGGATGCCTCTGCTTCTTTTTCAATACCCTCTGCTACCACGATCGAGCCTGTTTCTTTAGCTATTAATAGAAGCCCTTTTAGCATCGATTCCTTGACCTTATTCGTATCAATATCTTGAATAACAGATCGATCAATCTTAATAATATCAGGGAGGACCTCACTAATAGTATGTAGACTTGAATATCCGGCACCGGTATCATCAACCGCTATACGGAATCCCATCATCCGTAAAGCTTTGATATTATCAACGAAATGCTTAAATCCGTCGATCGAGTCTCTTTCTGTAATTTCAAAAATGACCTTGTAAGCATCAACCTGGCTATACTTTGTTAACATTCGTCTAACTGCCTTAATAAATTCGGGATTCCCTAATGTTATTGGAGTAAAATTAATAAATATTAGCTGAAGACAACCTGTTTTCACAATTTGATCGAAGGCTTTTTCGAGAACAATTACCTCTAATTCAAATAAAAGGTTCGTTTGCCGTGCTACAGAAAAAAGCTGAAGTGGATTTTCCATTGAAGTACCTTTAGGACCTCTTGACAAAATCTCCCATGCTTTAATTTGTTTAGTTGCGACATCAATAATAGGTTGTGCGAGTAGCTGGATATCTTTATGATGAATGACTCGGTTCATCTCAAATAACAGGTCATTATACTTTGAGTGCGTCTTTCTTTCGGTCATCGCATTCGCTTGTTGATAAGATCTTGAAATCGCCTCTTCAGTGGAGTATTGATTTATTTCAATGAACATGTATCCCGTGTCAAAGGTAAATGAGACCTCAATATACCGTTTTGAAAGAATAGCCGCAACCATTCCAGTGATCTCATTGATTAGCTTTTCAATTTCAAAAAAGCTCTCTTTTTCATGTTGAACTTTAATGATTAAGGCATGTCCGTTATTAGAATGCTTATGTAATGAAATGATGCTTGTATCCGGAAATACATGCTGTATGGATTTTGTAAATGCCTCTTTCATATCCTGTTCATATTGCCTCATATCATTAATCTCAAATGATTGAGTTAGCTCATCTAAGTTAGAATGATTAAAAACAATGACAGCTGCTTGGTGGCCTTGCTTAAAGCATGTATCTACACCTTCGATTATAGGATTTCGAAGAACAAAGGAAGGCGGATAAAATCGAAGGAGCTTAGTAGGTAATATGATCTTGCTCCACTTTTTAATTGCTTGATTATAAATTTGCCAAGGCCTCTTGGACATATTTAGTTCCCCTTTTCAGCTGGTACTTATCAGAACTCATGCTGTTTTGTTTATAATGTAATTTCTTTATATTCGCAAAGTTTAAACAATTTTCTATTCCAGCTCCAGCACCCAGTCTTTCGAGATATACAGAAGCTTAACGAGGTGCTCGCACCTTTTGTTCTATTTTATCACATTATGACAAATTTCTCGTTTCTTTCCTAAAAACTTTACGACTTTTACAAAAAAATCGTAAAAAGTGATAAGATAGTATCTATATGAAATTTGAGGAGGCTTTTCTTATGGCAGAGCGTATGTACTTATATGATGATACAGTTCAGACGAAAACAAGATTCGTTAGCTTTATGGGTGATAACAAACGATATGATTTAGCTATTATGATGTCTGATCGTTATTACGGGAAGCATTTAGTTTTGGATATTCAAGGTGGCCGATTTGCAATTATTGGTGAGGATGATCTTGAAGAGCCTGGCTATTTAGAGGAAGTATATAATTTAAACGAAGAAGATGCTCAAGAGCTTCGTTCATTTTTATATGAGTTTGTTTAATAAAGTTATGTCCTAAGGGGAAAATATCATGATAAACCTAAAAAGAGGTGATATCAATGGTAAACGAGGATAAACAGAAAGAAACCTATACCGATTTCTCAAATGTAGAAGCAATGCGAAACTACATCGTACCAAACCACATGCCAGAAGGACCCTACGGCTGCCCAATTGGAGCTAATGAGCCCGTACAAAACAAGCATACCCCTTGGAAAAAGGGACAACGAACCTATAGTGCATTCAACTATGAGTTCAAAAACCTACACCAAGATATACCAAGACAATACCCAGGTGCTCACCCAAACCATGATGACCCAGACGTAAACGAAGAACCCCCTAACACAACATCAAGCTTTAGTCATGAAAAATAGAAATCGGGTATCCCGATTTCTATTTTTATGTTTTTATCTCTTTAATTTTAGGTTTAGGGTTAGGTTTGAGTTTGAGTTTGCGTTTGAGTTTGCGTTTGAGTTTGCGTTTGCGTTTGGGTTTGCGTTTGGGTTTAGGTATTGATCAAGGTTTTTGGAACAGAGGCTGCCTTTCCCCGATTATGCTTCTCCCACTACCCACCTGAATGTAATTCAGGTGCCACGCGTAGTGTGGTTCCCAAAATGAAAAAAATCCAAATGAAAAGCTCGCTTTTCAGTTTGGATTTTTTTCATTTTGGAAATAAGGGAGTGGGACCTCTCTTACTTTTTTATCTTCCGCAAAACAAAATAAGCACAACCAAAATTGCAGTACTCATATAAATACTCTTTTAACGTACTAATCTTCGTATCATATGTAGCTTTTTGATTTTGATCCTCAAAAAATCCTTTTAACCGAAGCTGATTATAGCCCCAATCCCCAACGATATAATCGTACTTATTTAAAATTTCACTATATCTATTACGGAAAGCCTCTTCATCAAAACTCTCTCGGTAATTTTCAATGACTTCATAACTTAAATGATTGATTTGAATCATGCTCTCACCTCTTATTTTCTCTATTTTACCATAAAACAATTGTAAAAAAAGCTAATTGAATTAGACTTCACCAACAATTTCTAAGAAGAAAAAATTCAAAATAGGCTAAGCTACTAAATAAGGGGGTGACTATGTTGAAAAAATCATTACTTTTAGTTGGTATTTCATCATTATCACTGTTAACTGCTTGTCAATATGAAGCTTTTTCTGAGGATAAGGAATTTTACAAAGAATCTGGGAATGCGGTTCATGTGTCTGATAAAAATGAAATGTATAACAGCAAAGGTGATAATGGTGGGGATAATGATATCGGGACGGACTATGGATTTGTTCGTCACCAGAAGAGCCCCATTCCAAATGACCGAGATAAGTATAAGGCAAACTCCGAAATGCCTAATGTTGACCGTGAAAAAGTGGCGGACATGATTACTAAAATGGCGATTATCCTGCCCGATGTAAATGATGTGGGTACACTCGTTACAGATGAGGAAGTACTAATTGCTTATGAAACCGATTCTGAAAATCGCTTTGAAACAGCTGATCAAGTAAAGAAGACTGCGATTTCTATTGTGCCTAGATATTACCATGTCTACGTTTCTGATGATCCATTAATGATTGATGAAATTCAAAAATACGGTCGTTTGGATGCTAATAGTCGCGACATTGATCGTATTTTAGATACGACTGTTAAAGAAATGCTACATTCACCACAAGGTAGAAAACTTAGTGATGGAGAAAATGCAAATGGTGAAATGTTGAATGAGATCAATGAAGGCGTTGGCGATGAGGATATGAATAAGGGCGGTACTAAAACAGATACAAAAAACATGAACAACAAGAACGACGAGAATAACGAAACAGACAGTAACAATACAGACACTAACGATAGATCCTATCGAAACAACCGTTTATAAGTGAAAATGAGATGCGGCTTTGTTCAGCCCAAAATGCTATTGATTGGCCTTAGAATATTTGACCACAGGTGGACTCCTGCGCTGGAACTAGTGTAAGAAAAAAAGGTTCAACTCAGAAATTGAGTTGGACCTTTTTTAAGCTTGTTGTCTTGCTGCATTTACTTGTTCGTCTGCATGATAAGAAGATCTGACTAAAGGACCAGATTCACAGTGGCTGAACCCTTTACCTAAGGCGATTTTCTTTAATTCAAGAAATTCATCCGGATGGTAATATTTCTCTACATTCAGATGTTTTTTGGATGGTTGTAAGTATTGTCCAATTGTTAGAATATCTACATGATTGTCACGTAGGTCATCCATTGCTTCAATTAGATCTTCCTTCGTCTCACCAAGACCAATCATGATGCTTGATTTCGTTGGGATATCAGGTTGCATTTCCTTCGCCCTACGTAAAAACTCCAATGAACGATCGTACTTTGCTCTTGCTCGAACCCTGTCAGATAATCTTCGGACTGTCTCAATATTGTGATTTAAAATATCAGGACGAGCATCCATCAATGTTTTTAAATTCTCATACACACCATTCATATCAGAAGGTAAAACCTCAATGGTTGTAAAAGGATTTTTTCTTCTAATGGCACGCACAGTTTCAGCAAAAACCGCTGATCCACCATCCTTCAAATCATCTCTGGCAACTGCTGTAATCACAGCATGCTTAAGCCCCATTAACTGGACACTGTCTGCTACGCGCTCTGGCTCTAACAAGTCTAATTCATTGGGAAGACCTGTCTTCACCGCACAAAAACGACAAGCCCGAGTGCAGATATCACCTAGTATCATGAATGTTGCTGTTTTTCTTACTGCCCAGCATTCATGGATATTCGGACATTTTGCCTCTTCACACACAGTATGAAGGTTTTTTTCGCGCATCATTTTTTTTAGGCCTGTATAATTGTCATTCGTATTAAGTTTAATCTTTAACCACTCAGGCTTTCGAACGTATTCCTCATTCTTGGCCAAACCAATCACTCCTGTATGTAGTACTCTAGTTTACTTTTTGCATGTACTAACTTTACCATATAGGAAAAATATAAGCCAACATAGTTATCTAAAAATACACTGGTTTTTAACCTCGAAAGTATTACCAAAAATTCGCAATTATGTTTTGAGCCATTCTTCTGCAAACTAACGATATGAAAAAATAGCCTATGTTCGAATTTGTTTACCATGTATCAAATTCTTTTTCGAGCATGAAAGAAAGGAGTATAACTAGTGAAAAGATGTTTAGTAATGCTACTTCTCTTGTCAATCATATCCCCATCACTTGCTAATGCCAATCCAACTGAACAGGCGAAGCTCTATGAAAAACGAATGGACTTATATACAAAGATGGAGACTGTGACTCAAATCCCTTGGTATTACTTAGCTGCTGTTGATCAATATGAACGTAATTTGCGATATTCGAGAAAAGATCTGCCTAAACCAGAAGGAGCAATCGGTATTTTTTTTCAGCCTGACGTATGGAGTGGTGCACTCAACCCTACTGCTGATGATGCTAACCCTGTTACGATAGCCACTTTTGGCGGCGTGGGGCTCGATGGTAATGGCGATGGAATAGCTAGTCGTTCAGATGACGAGGATGCTCTTTATACGATTGCTCATTTCATTGAACTCTATGGAGCAGACCACGACAATCTCAAGATTGCTCTTTGGGAATACTACCAACGGGATAAAACGGTCGATATTATTATGGGGCATATGAAGGTGTTTAAGCATTATGGAACTTTAGATTTGGATAAGCATGCTTTCCCAGTGCCACTTCGAAGTAATCATAGCTATAAGAATACATGGGGGGATCGCCGAGGTTGGGGTGGTCGAAGAATTCATGAGGGAACTGATATTTTCGCAGGATACGGTGTGCCTGTTCGATCTACATCTTATGGTGTAGTTGAAACAAAGGGCTGGAATAAATTTGGGGGTTGGCGTGTTGGAATCAGAGATTTAAACAATACGTATCATTATTTTGCACACTTGAATGGGTTTGCGAAGGATTTACAGGAGGGGCAAATTGTAGAACCGGGCATGATCATTGGGTCAGTAGGAAGCTCAGGTTATGGACCTCCAGGAACAGCTGGTAAATTCCCTCCCCACCTGCATTACGGCATGTACAAGGACAACGGCATTACAGAGTGGGCCTTTGATCCATTCCCTCACTTGAGAGTTTGGGCACAACAAGAACGAAAAAGAAAGTAAGGAAACGAAAGGATGTTCTGAGGCCACTGAAAAAGTAACTACTATCTAAAAATGAGCTATTTTAGGGAGCATATGTTGATTGGAACGGATGTGCTAGGGCACCCGCGGGATGCGTGGGACAGGTGAGACCCCAAAGGCGTTTACGCCGAGGAGGCTCACCGCCCACCCCGGGGAATGGTGCATCCTTTAGTGGAAATCAACCACTCTTCTAACCAGCAACATAGTTTACTAAAACAGCCTTTCTTAAAACACTTCCAAATAGACACTTATTTGAACTTTTTAAAAACAATCGGTTTGGAGAATGTGATTCTGAGTATAAGGAAGAATCACTATTTTAAATTACCCGATAAAGTAATCCTTATAATAGATAAATGTTGCCACTGCACTTATCACAATAAACAGAATCATTCCTAGTATGATTGGATTTAGTTTGAATCTGAAAACCTTGATTTCACCACCTGCGTCTATTCCAGTCGTTCCTTTTATGTATCCCGTTTCATGATTTCCTTGTTGTACAGAGTTCATCTGTAACATCCAAACTAAACCGAATAGGGCAAGACCTCCTAATAATGCCATGTCAATTGGGTTCCATCCTAGCAAAAGGGAAATAACGTAAATTAATACGGCTTCTACAATGACAGTACCTAGTACAATTAAAACTTTCATTGTGGCACATCCTTCATTATGATTTGAGTATATATACGGTTGATATCGTAAAAGGTTTCGGAAAATTATGGTTTTTTCAGGCTTCATTCAACAGGGAGAAGCCTTAGTTCAAAGAATAGATCCATCACTTATAAAGCAAGATAGTGATATGTAATGTAAAATACAGGGGGGTTCCTATGAAAAATGATGAGAAAATTGATAAAGCTGAACGTACTATTTGTGAATCCATTTCAGAGGATAAGTATTTTTGGAACGAGCTTCATATTCTTGTTGAGGACGGAGTAGAAGCAAGTCGTGAGGATTCAAACACAAAAAAGCAGACTACATGATGTCTGCTTTTTTGTTTGTACATTACTTTTTAATGAACTTACCAACATATTTCAATTCATTCACATCAATATCGTCAGCTCCACCATCCAGGATGGACTGAATACCTGTCAGTATATCTTGCAGTATCACTGATTCTCCTTTAATACCCGTGTATTCCTCTGCTACAAAAAATGGTTGTGATAGGAAAGCTTCTAACCGTTCTCCTCTGTGAAAATGCTGAACATCGTCCTTATGGATTCGATTAAGACCAATTTCATTGACGAGTGTGCGGACTTCACGATATCTTCTAAGATACTTTTTAGCTCTTCTTTGAACTGTTAGATGGTTTGAATCTACTAAAGCATCTTCTAGTATAATTGAAGTCGAAAGAACAGGATTCACCGACGGATAGATCTTTCTAGCCACTAAATCCATGTCAAATTGCCATAGGGTATCTAATGGTCCGTATGGATCCTCTTCATCTACTACTTCACCACTTGGATCAAATAAAAGTGTTGTGAGCGGAGGAAATTCTGCCTCCTTCATTCGATCTCGTAGTGTGTATAAATCACCTGATAGGACAACTGAACGGTCTGTTGCTAGCACTACTTTTTCTTTATCATCGATGATTCTCAGCCATTCAATTAAGTCCTCTATATTTCTGAAAACGTGATCTGCTGTACTTCTGATATCCTCAATATTTGGGTAGTCTGAAATGGTTTGTAAAAAAACAGTTTGATAACCTCGTTTGCTTAAGCGATTAAAAACTTCCGCTACAACCACCAATTGACCCATATTCGTTCTTGCAACAAGCCCAGTTGTCCCACCTTGAACTAATGGAGCAAACAGATCAAATACTTTAATACCCGTTTCAATTTTATGAAAAACATCACTTCGAATGATTAATTCATCAAGAGTGCATTTTGCTAAGTCAGCCAATGCCACCAATGTTTTAACCTCGGCCCGTCCAACTGGAATTTTACCTGTACATAAATTAGAAACAGTTGCTGAGCGAAGTCCAACAGCACGAGCAGCAGTCGTTAAATTAGGAACATTTCGTTTCAGTAAGGCTACATTCAAATGTAAATTTTCCGACAATACAATCACTCTCCCTATGAATAATACGATACTCCATTTTACTCTAAAGAGCAATATAAATTACCTTTTAATTTATGTATCTTATAATTTGTTTAAATATATCTCCTAAATAATGAAAAGGAACGAAGAAAAACGGAGGAAGGTTTATCCCTCAGATAAAAAAAAGGACAAACCCTGGTCAGTTGTCCTAAGCTGATATTAAATAATTTTCATCCCCTATAAAGAGGTAAGCTACAACAACGAAATGCTCCACCGGATTTGATTATTTCAGAAAAATCGACTTCAATCACTTCATACCCTCGGTTTTGGAGTTGCTTATTCACTCCTTCATTCATTGGTAAACTAAATACCTTCTTATCTCCAATAGAAAGGATATTGGTTCCTAATGTAGCCTGTTCCGTTTCGGAAACCTCGATCAATTCATACCTTTTTGAGAGTAATGCCTCTTTTTCCTCACTTAGCTCCCCCGGATAAATTAGGGCTTCTGTTGGAGAGAGGATATTAAAAATCACGTCCAAATGTAAAAACTGATCACTAAAAGGTAGTGGTATGACTTCATATTCAGGTAGAAGGGACTTCAGATGGAGGATCGCGCCATCATGCGTACGATTACTCACCCCAACATATAGGGTCTTACCATCGACCATAACGTCTCCACCTTCGATGTGATCCTTCATCAGGTCGTGATGGGTGATAGCTGCTTCATTAAGAGCATGAATTAAACCCTCCTCCTCTCCTATCCTTGGAGGATGAGCCATCTTAGCAATATACATCTCACTACCTAAGGCAAAGCCAATGTCCCGTGTAAAAACTCCTTCAGAGTATTGCTCCATTGGAGGTAGATACATCACGTCTACATGATGTTCTCGAAGTTTTTTGACAAATTCTCCGTGCTGACTCATTGCTTTATCTATTTCAATAGTCGATTTCACAGATTCTCCGTTTTTCACATATAGTGAATTTCCATATGACATAAACTTGGGTTTACATACGATTACTTTTTGTAATCGGTCGTATTCATTGAAACAATGGACTCCGGATTGTTGTAGCATAATTCCCTCCTATGAAAGAATACCTACTACTACTATCTCCTTATTAAAACTAAATATGACAAAAAGTTCCACGGAAGAAAGAAAGAATCAATCCGGACTTATGTCAATAGAAGGACTTGCACCATCTCCACCGTTATTGTAAAATTCCGGAACTTTCCCTTGAATTAATGGTGCTCCAATTGGAATGGTTCGTTCGACCTTTGTGATTTCTGTTGCGAACGGAATAATAACCTGAATATTAACAATGACATGGATAGAGATATACATTTGTGAATTATTTATACCTAGATCTTTTGTTTCTATAACAACTTGCGTTTGGCCCTCACCTACTGTAGTAAACTTAACAGGAATTTTAGGACCAAGATTCCCCAATAATGCCATTCCAGTTGCTTGACCTAATGGTACTTCTCTGATAATACCAGGTGACAACTTAGTTCTTTGCTCAATTTCCGATTCTGATAAGTTCTCCAACTCATCTAATTTACCTGCTTCTGCTAACTTTAAATACTTATGAACTAAATTTGTTACTTCTGACTGAACCTTATTAACCATAGCGGTATCTGGATTTACCAATGCTATTTCATTGTTATTATCTTTATGAATAATAATAAGTTTTTCAACATCTATGCCTTCAACCAATTTTTGATCAACGGCTTTATTGATTGCAATAGTCGCCACTCTTTCAATCTCTAACTCAGCATATTTTAACAACGTCGGCTCTATCCCCGCGTTTACAACCCAAAGTCCAAAGGCAGTTGAAAACATGAAAAATACAAATGAGATTAATAACACATAACGAAAAGGTAATGGTCCTTTACGCGGTGGGCGTATTCCATAAAACTTTCCCAAAGCTGATCCCCCCTTTACAAGAAATGTATGCGGAAGTTGTCTCGGATAAGCCAACTTATTCTCGAAATACTGATATGCCCTTTTTTAACAAATTTATTATATCCTTACTCGAACTAGTTCATGGAGAAACAAATTTGCTACTTTCCTTCAGGAGGGTGTGAATAGGGGAGAGTTTCATCCTAAGCAACCTATTAAAACAATTGTAGACTTTCTATTGAATGTTCTGGACGGACTCTCCCTTCATCACCAGTTAGGTGGTAGGGAGGTTGTGGATATTGACGGTGAAGTAGATGCACTAATCTTTTATTTAGAAGCAATTCTATTGAAAAAGAGCTAATAGAATACAAACTATTAGCTCTTTACACTTTTTCTTGCTTAGAGGCTAAACTACACCCCGTAATCATGACATCTAGCATGTCCTTCAAATCAATCTCATATGGCTCGACACTTTGATTATTCACTTCTAAGATCCGAATCACGGGTCGATCGCAATATCCTTGATTCTGTCCGATGACTATTCCTGTGCTTCTATCACTGAGTGTAACAGTTAAACCAATAGGGTAGATGGCTACAGCTTTACGGAACGCTTTTACAATAACTGTTTCAAATTGCTGGCCTGCACCTGCATATAGAATTTCAAGACCTTCATGTGGTAGCATCGCTTGACGATAAACACGATTGGAAGTAATCGCATCAAACACATCTGCCACTGCTAGTATTTTGCCAAAAACATGTATATCTTTACTCGTTACTCCTCTTGGGTAACCGGAGCCATCCAAGCGTTCGTGATGCTGAAAAGCACAGTGTGCGGCAATGAGAGGGATATTTGGCAAGTTACGTAATAAATCAAATCCGTTCATCGCATGCTTTTTTACCTCTTCATATTCTTCCGACGTTAGTCGTCCAGGCTTTAACAATATCTCTTTTGGTGTTAGCATCTTCCCAACATCGTGTAGTAATGCACCAAGTCCAAGTTCTTCGAGCTGTTTGTCAACCAGCTTTAGCTCCATACCAATTGCTAGTGAATATAATGTCACATTAAAAGAGTGTGCAAAAATGTAGTGATCATGAATCATAACATCGGACAGTAGAGTTAACAGCTCTTTATTTCCCTTTAGCTCGATCAGTAAAGAACGGATAATTTGAGAAAACTGCTTCGTTGATTTTTCTAAAGCAAGGGCATTTGCCATTGGTGAATGACCTACTTTTAAATCCTTAAATGCCTTTTCAATAGATTGAATGGCCTCTTTTCTAGTCTTATCAGAGATCGAGTTTTTGATTTCAATATCCTTTGTATGTTCATCATCAATGTAAACAAAGGTAATTCCTAATTCTTCTAATCGACGAATCATTCGGTCTGTCAAAGGGATGCCTTTATTGATCAGTACTTGACCTTTATTGTTAAAGATTGCTTTATCTAATTTTATTCCAGGTCTTATGGACTCGGTAGCTACTAACCGCATAGTACTCCCCTTATTCTAGTATGAGATACTAATAGTATAGTACAAAGTACATAATGTGTAAGTAGCCTTTTCAAAAAAATTGACGAAACCTGTCAAATTTCTGCTTTGACAGGTAGTTGGAACAATATTTCTTTTGATATTAACGATTAAAGCATTTTAATTAGGGCATCTTTTCCTATGGTTCCGACAGTAATCCCAAGATTCTCTGCTTCATACGTGACTGATTCTAGAGGAGCTTCTAGAAGTTGTTCAATCGTCCGGACTCCAACTGCTCTTCCTGCAATGATTTTGCGATCCTTCAATTTCTCATTTAGTAAGGCTACGTCTAAAGCTCCGCACATAATATAGCCTTTTTCTGTCGTGATCGCCAAAAAGTTTGTTTTAGGTAGATTCACGGTAATGGCTGTAAACTGATGTTGATCAATCATAATTGGTGTCATTATTACCATTCTTTCACACCCCTTTCCTACTTCAATTTATGAAGAGGAAAGAAGAATCGTGTCAGTTACAATGCGTTTCTAAGCAACTTCCACTTTAATAAATCTCGTAACATTTCAGGAAGAAAGTATTGTTTTTCCTTTGCATGTGAGATCTCTGGATACAGACGGCCAAACGTAAACATGTCTAAGGTTGCCACAATATAGTTCCGTTCAGACTCAATCGGTTCCCCGTGAATAAAGATATCTGTAACATGAGGTAAGCCGTCCTCTAAGATGATCGTATGAACATCAACACCGTCATACTCCATTTTCCCTAGCACTTCTCCTCGAAAACCGAAGCCTTTCATTTGAAGCTGCTCCATTCTTGGCGATGCGGCTTGAAGAATAACCTCCTTCAATTCAGCCCCTCGTAACACAACCTTACAAGGATTAATTGGATGTGGACAAATTCGGTGCAAGTCACCCACTGTAATATCACCTTTTGGAAGGGACTCTAAGAGGACACCGCTATTCACCATTCCTATTTCTGCTTCGCACCATTCGCGGATAGCTTCTGCTAGCATGGAAGGAAGGATTGATGAATGAAACCACTTTACTTCAAGTTCTTTTGATGTTGTAGTGATTTTTTTATCTAATATAAGCTGTGCATGTATGATTTCATCCCGCAATGAAGAAGCTGTCTCTTCGCAATCCTTCACGTCTTCCATCGAAAATACAGTTGGAATCATGTCTGTTACCCTTTTCTCCTCAGGTTCAATTAGTAATTTAACATGCCCAACATTCATCCCGAATTTACCAGCACCACACAACATGGTCTCGTTTACTTTCAGCCCATCCTGCAACAAATGGTGGGTGTGGGCACCCAGAATAAGGCTGACTTCGTCTATTTCTCTTGCCAACCGTTCATCCTCAGTAATACCTAAATGTGAAAGAACAACAACAAAATGGACTCCAAGGTCTTTTATTTCCTTAACAAGTGCAGGTAAAAGATCAAATGGATCTTTTACATCCCAATCTAAGAGTTCATAAAATTTTTGATAGGGAACTGTCAAACCAATAATCCCAAGTTTCGTTCCACTTCCCGTTTCGTGAATGGCATAAGGTTTTGCCCAGTTTGGTCTTGCCCCATTTTTCTCAAACAGGTTGGCTACTACCACATTAAAATTAGCTTCTATGTAAAGATCATCAAGTTGTCCCTTCGATAAGGTAATTCCCTCGTTATTACCGATTGTGACATAATCATAACCAAGCTGATTCATTAAACGGATGTTTGCCTTTCCAAGGGTTGCTTCACTAATGGGATGAAAGCGATCCACGTGATCTCCAATGTCAAAGACTAGCATCTCTTCACCATTTTTTTGATGTAATTGTCTCTTTTCATTTATAAAATTTACAACCTTTGGCCAATTTTTAAAATGACTATGCAAATCATTAATGTGATATAGATGTATGTGCTCTTTCATTATTTTACACCTCAGCTTTCGTTAGCCAATACCTTCATAAATAAGCTTAGCCCCTACAATTAATAAGAAAAACCTTACTAGTAAAATGATGATTGTCGGCTTTGTTTTTGTACTGATGTATGAGCCAGCTTTAGCACCTATCCATGCACCTGGGATTAGAGTTGCCGCATATAACCACTCGATATTTCCAAGGTAGAAATGAGTAAGTGAACCCGTTATAGAGGATAAAAAAATTAAAAACATTGAGGTTGCGATTGCGACATGTGGTGGGAATCGGAACAAAACCAACATAGCAGGCACCATCAATGCCCCACCTCCAATCCCGAAGAGGCCAGAAGTTAAGCCAACAATGAAAGAAATCAAAATGGCAAAGCTCGCTTGATAGCCATACTCGTAACGTACTCCATTATGATCTACAAATGTCTTTTTCATTCCTTTAATAGGAGTGTTTATTGGTTTTAACCTTCCTTGCAAAAAAAGAAAAGTGGAGATGAGAATAATAAAGAGTCCAAAATATAAAGAAAAGGTAGTTGTATCTAAGTAACCGTTAATCCAAGATCCTACAATGGCTCCTGGGCCACTACCCATAAAAAATAGAAGTCCACTCTTTATATCTACTAAACCCTTTTTATAATACAAAATCGCAGAAGACAAACCTGTTGCCATAACAGAAAGAATCGAGTAAACAAATTAACCCCTTATATTTTAACTACGAAGAAATAGAATATGAGAAAAATGAAACTTTTGGAAATGAAAATAAAAAAGCCTTTCGGCTTTTTTTGAAATTTACATAATTAAAGATATTAAAGCTCTGAATGTAGCTTACAAATATTTCATTCCGTTCTAACAATTTCTTCCATATCCCTTTTCATCTTTTAGACTTAAATAGAGATACCATGAAGTAAAAGTTTTTTCTGACTGTTATTCAGAATTGAATTATTTATAACTTCCGGATATTTTCTTAATGTATTATTTGCTTTTATTCTTAACTCATTTTTTCTTTCTATTTGAACAAAATTAAAAGAATTAAAGTTGATTTTCCCATTATCACAAATTAGCTCAATAAATCGATCAGAATTATTCCCTGAATGTAAGATACTATCCACAAGTACTCGTCCAGTACATTCAAACACATTTTCAACTTCGAATTTCTTAATTGTGTATATAGGACTATCTGAACTTAATGCGGTTAGAAGAGCAAAATAAGAAGAGTCATTCAAAATTTCGATCACGACATTCTTCATTAATAGACCTCCTAAAATACAGTATAATACTTATCAAGTAATTCTAGATTACTAATTATTAAAGCCCTTGCTTCTTCCATAGTTTTGAGAACCCTTGTGATTCCACTCTTATCCCAATGGTTTAATGTATTCCTATGTTTACGGTAAAAGTTATAAAGTTCGTTAATATATGTTACCTAGTCAATAGAAAAATGTTTTTGATGACCAACTTGGAGCTGACGATCTTCAGGATCAAGTGACCCGGGGACAGGTTCAAAGCAGCTAAAACCATGTGATTCATCTTCTTCTTTAATTATACCCTTATTAATAAATATTTTATCATGCGTGTTGATTCCAATAAAATCCAAAAAAAGTATACCAAAAAGGACACCTTC
>NZ_JBMERO010000019.1:0-70783 GCF_049310945.1 Bacillus sp. DJP31
TCTGGATTTTATTGGTTAATCAACACTCGTGACATTCTAACTATAAAAATTACATTATTCAACATTTTTTATAAATTTTTCTATATTTTTAATTTTTAGGAAAACAAAAAAAGAACAGCTATCATTTTAGCTGTTCTTTTTTTGTTATTTAGCGATTTTAATATTAGGTTCTTTTCTTGCTTTTGCATCAAATAAAAGTACAAAAGGATAGATTAATATTAATAGTAATGTAATGTTTGTAGATTGCTCAAACAATTCCTTGAACCTTTCAACGGACCAACCATTCTCTCCGATAATCCAAGAAGAGATCATGTTAGAAATTGCTATACCGTCGTTTACATTGGCTATAAGGCTTTGGGTATAATTCTGACTTAAACTAATGGTTGCTATGATTGATAAAGCAATCCCAATTAATATTCCGCAGGAGAATGCATACCTGATCTTAAACACTTTAAAAATCATAATAGACCCAATCAAAAACAATAAACATGAAATGATAAACAACATACCCTTCCCTCCTAAAAATACCTTACTTAACCTTTATTTTACATAAGATTCTATAGATTTACAATATTTAAATATATTGTAAATGCCTTCTATAATTAAAATGGGTAAGAAGAATTAGATGGGTTAGAAGGGAGGAACTATGTGCCTAGACTGCCCCTTATAGGAGGAAACTTAAATACAATGTCAGGGTTTATGGCCTCTGACTATTTTCCAACTCTAAAAGACTCTATATTATTTATTGAAGACTCATTTAAGGATATGGCGATACAAGAACGCTCGCTAAGCATGTTAAAAGTAGCAGGAGTTTTTGATGAAATTAGAGGATTAATTGTAGGAAAGCATGAACATTTCAATAATTTAGATTCACCATTTACAATAGAAGAATTGTTAATAGAGATTATAGGGGATACAAATATCCCAATCCTAACAAACGTTGATATCGGACACACATTCCCTTCTCATGTTTTTCCTATTGGGATTGAAATTGAATTAGATGCTTCGAGTGGTACTATTACTTTTCTAGAAGATGCAGTAATTGAATGAAATTTACTCTACTAACGGGGAGGTTAGTTGAACAAAAGTGAAGTTTTGCGAAGTTTCAATATTTGTTTAACTAACAGATTAATTGTAATGAATAGGAACGTGATCGGTGTTTGTCAAGATAGTTGTCGCATATAACTATTTAATTGTTTCATATCTTCTACCGCACTTCGCTTGGTGGCCTGTACAAATAGAACTGAATTCCATTCTGTTCTATTTGCACAGGTTATCTTTCATTGGATTTAGTGCCACCGATTTGTTTGCGCTCCAATCTCTAGTTCCCCGTGACCATCGTTCTGGACGCTTCTGTTTTGCTTGCTCGTAAACTAGTTCTCTATTTTTTAGCACCTCTATATGAACACCTGTATGAACTTGTTCAGGTGTCACGAATTTCAAGCCACTGTGCTGATGCTCGCAGTTGTACCAATGGACAAACTTGCTTATCCACGTTCGTGCTACCGGGACATCTTCAAATCCCTTATATGGGAATTCTGGTCGGTACTTCATTGTACGAAACATAGCCTCAGAATAAGGGTTATCATTACTAACTCGTGGTCTAGAATACGAGCTTTGGATGCCTAGTTTCTCAAGTAATGATTGGAAGGTTTCTGCCTTCATTGGGCTACCGTTGTCAGAGTGAAGAACAAGAGGTCTACCTTGAATCTTCTCGCTAATCACAGCTTTCTTAATCAACTCTTCCGCATAGAAAGCTTCTTCTGATTCCCAAACCTCCCATGCAACTACCTTTCTACTAAACAAGTCGATGATCATATAAAGACGATAAAATATCCCTTTTACCGGGCCTTTGAGCCATGTAATATCCCATGTCCACACTTGGTTTGGAGCTGTCGCTAGATAGCTCTCTGGCAATCTATGTGCTGGTCTTTTGCTACGTCCACGGTGATGCTGCATATTTTCTTCCCGTAAAATTCGATAAAAGCTAGATTCAGAGGCAATGTAGATAGATTGATCTGCTAACTTAGGCACGATTTGAGATGGAGGCAAATCAACAAATTCATCCTTTTTTATAACCTCCAGAATTTCTTGCCTTTCTTCGATTGTCAGCTTATTTTTAGGGACTGGACGGGAAGCGTGAGGACGCTGATCTTCTTTAATCCCACCTTCTGAAACCCAACGCTCATACGTACGTACACTGATATTTAATACCTTGCACGCTGGAGCCAATCGCGCACCATTCTGATTTGCTTCCTGGATGAGTTCAACTGCAAGTGCGCGAGTCTTTCGGGCTGATCAATCTTCCTCTTGGTCCCCCCAGATCGCTTGGTCCTTTTTTCTTAAAAGTAACAACGCCGCAGCTTCTGCCAACGCCTTCTCCTTTTTCAACAAGTCCTTTTCCAAGGTTTTAAACCGTTTTCTCTCTTCTTTTAGCTCTTGATTTAACTGCTTTGATTTATCTATTTCACGACCATTTGCGTTTAAACAGACAGCACGCCATGAATCGATTTGTTCTTTGTATAGCCCTTTTTTTCGGCAATATTCGGCTAATTCTGATTCGTTCATCACGTACGTTTCCATCACCACTAAGAACTTGTCTTCACTACTCCACTGCTCGGAACTTCGTCCAATACCAGGAGTGGGATTCCCTGCTAATCGAGCTTCTTTTCTCCACTTGTAGAGTGTGGGCTCTGTAATGCCCAAGTCTTCACTTAGTTGACTTACAGATTCATTGTTAGGGGGCATCATTCTCTTAACTATTGGTGCTTTCTCTTCCTCCGTATAGCGTTTTCCATTATTACTTTTCATGTCGATCGACCTCCGTGTGTTTATTAAACTATACACTAAAGTTGTCTACGACATCTATCCTAACAGAGGGGGTCTTACAAATGACCCTCAAATATTAAGTAAAGATTGTTGTTTTTGATTTTTACTTTTTCTTATAAAGTTACAAGAGACTTTCACTACCTTATTTTACCTGTCGCACAACTGAGTTAAGAGGTTCATCACTTTCAAATCCTGAAAGCCTCTTAGCATATAACATATTGCATAAATAGGCTTCATACATAATTTCCTCGCTTCCGGTTTTTGCGGCAGCATAGTGATGTGGGTCTCGATTATTTAATTCAATGACCCAAATATTCTTATCTTGATCTACTGCAAGATCAACGCCAATGTTTCCGTAATGGAATAGAAGTTCTATCTCACTTACTGCAGCAATAGAAATTTGCGCCATTCTATCTCTAAAGCTAGTAACTTCTTCATCCGTCATTTGGAAAGCCTGTTTTATTGTTAGTTCCCCAAGTTCAATGCTACCCCCGTTGGCAGTATTGCAAACAACACTGTTCTCGGCACCTACTCTTCCAAGTAAGCCTACATCCTTCCATTTGCCAGTTTGGTCTTTTACAACAATCATTCTAAAATCTATTAAACTTTTTCCTACTTGTTGTAAACAAATTGCATTTTGTATCACATACTCTTGTTCGACGAGTTTTGATCTCAAAAATTTCTTCGTCTCTTCCCATGTTTGAAAATGTAATCGATTGTTTCTATTTTTACTTCTATATTTCAATGAAAAACCATTTTCAGTGTCTGAGAGTACAAAAATCCCTTTCCCTAAGCTGCCATAGATGGGTTTAATATACGAAGTGTTTTTACCTTTTAAAAAAGGCAAAAGGTCATCAGGTTCTGTGTATAATTCTGTTTCCGGTAAAAAATGTTCCACCTTAGGGTTGTGGCAAAGCCATTGATACATCTCCCATTTATTAAACCAAAAACTGTTGAAAAGTCTGTTTCCAATAATAGAATCAAAGTAGTTTCTCCAGGATTTAGATAAGGAAACTTTATTGAATATGCTACAAGGAAGCGGGTATTCTCCTTCTTTCCAAGTTTTTGAAGAAGAATCATATAGGCATCCCTTGACTGTTTTTTTCGATTTATTAATACCAGATAAAGAGAAAGCCACGATTGCCCCATTAATTTTTTCATAATGTTCGATATATCTATTTAAACTTTTTTTACTAGGTTTCTTTAGTAATTTACTCGTCATCAAGATACCTAAATAAGGGCCTAGTATTAGTCCATCCCCAGTAAAGCACAACTCATACCTTACTGACTCAAAGATATTTAGCTCATCAAAAATGTCAGTAGAAATCATAATTTTTTTATATGGTATTTGAGTAGAAATCTGTAATTGGATTGCTGCCTTTTTTAACCCATGATTGAGTAATAGTTGAACATGGTTAATCATATTCCAGTTTATTGCGTGTTCTTGATGAATAATAACCTTGCCTATGTTTTCCTCATCTCTTACCACGTTGAAAGTGTTCATTTGACCTTGCACCTCTTAGAAAGATTTTTCTAGTTTACTATATGCTGTCTTTACACGGTTGTTTGTACGATTTGGCGTAAAGGCTCGTGCTATATAATCACGATAAACAAAATAATGGAGCTTGAAGGAGGAAACCGAGAGTATGACTAGAAGGTAGAGTAATACAAAAACGTTGAAGGAAAAATCGAGCTTATGTGGAAACAAAGCAAATATGGTTTCTAAAAACTAAAGGGAATAAAGTTTGGATATTATGGAGGACTTATAATGAAAGTACTAGTAAAGAATGGACAGAAAGTAATCATATTACCTTATAAAGAAGACAATTTTGCAGAAATACAAAGATTAAATAATCTGGAAGAATGGACCAATCTTGTAACAGAGGCAAGAATACAAAGGAAGCATGGCGGAATTCCAATGTGACATTTGTTGCAACACTGGACAATGCTATCATTGGGTATGTAAGAGGAATGACCGATAAACAAATTACTCTTTATATCTGTGAAATCCTCATAACAAATCAGTATCGTGGCTCAGGCCTAGGAAAAGAAATGCTACAATTTGTGCATAATTTATATCCGAACACACGGATGGAAATGCTGGCTACAAGTAGTTCACACACCTTCTACGAAATGCTAGGCTTTCGAAGCTTTTATGGATTTAGAAAAACATTAAATAAATAGTGGTGATTTGGAGTATAGAAAGAGGTGACTGAAATGTATTTCGAAGCTGAGGTTTATGGCATGTTAAATTGGGGTTTTGTAATCGTCATGTTAATACAATTACTCTATGCTATGATTCTTTGGATATCAAACAAATTTAGTAAGATAGCCCTTACATATTTTCTTGTATACATCATTTTATTTAGTATCGCTGGATACTATCTTTTACTCGCTATTAATACAAACGAACATGTTACACCAATGGCATCAGAGGAAGCTTCGGTTTTTATAGCCATTGCAGGCATTTCATGGACAATCAGTGTGGTTTTCTTGTTTACAATAATTTCGGTGGTCCGGAGTACTGCAATTCCTTGATATTGCGGAACCGGTTATAGGACCAGATGAAATACTGGTAAAAATGAAAGCAATTGGCTTGAATTTTGCTGATATTTATAGTAGAAAGGGAAACTACCATCTTGTAGGAAATCTTCCTTTTATTCTAGGGTATGAAGGGGCAGGGATCGTTGAACAAATCGGAGCTAATGTGCAAGGGATAAGCGCAGGTGATCGTCTTGTATTTGCCGATGTTCCGCATGCGAATGCAGAATTTGTTGCGGTTCCAAAGGATAAAGCCATTCCTTTGCCGGAAGCTATTTCTTTTGAGGATACTGCTTCTTTATTGTTACAAGGCTTGACGGCACATTACTTAACTGGTGACAGCTATGCTGTGAAAAAGAATGATGTTGTGCTAGTTCACGCTGCAGCCGGTGCTGTTGGGCAGCTTCTCGTACAAATTGTAAAGTTACTTGGTGGAGAAGTGATTGGCTTAACATCTTTCATAAGAAAAAGCAGTGTCAGCAAAAGAAGCAGGAGCAGATTTTGTTTTCCTTTACAGTGATGATTGGAAGAGTGAAGTCTTGGAGGTTACAAACAATAGAGGTGTAGATGTTGCATACGAATCAGTAGGCTCCACAATCATGGACAGCTTTGCGGCAACACGAATTGGAGGTACGGTCGTATTTTACGGAATGGCGGGAGGAAATCCAACTCCTATTGATCCTAGAATGCTGATGGACACGTCAAAAACTCTAACAGGTGGAGATCTTTGGAATGTTCTGACTTCCCATGAAGAACGAGTTACTCGTTCAAAGGAGCTATTCCAATGATGGAAGAGGGAAAAATTACAGTAGCTAAGCCAGCAACATTTGCGCTGCGTGAAGGGCAAGAGGCCCATAGATACTTAGAAAGCCGCAGGAGTACAGGTAAAATATTATTAATTCCATAAGAGGAAAGTGAAAATATGATTCAATTTCAAAACGAGAAATTAACTGTGTTTCAAAGTGCTTTATTTCAAACGACTTGCACGGTGGTAGAAGCTAGAGAAAGCATTATAGTTGTAGACCCAAACTGGCTTCCACATGAAATTGAGGAAATACAAAAACACGTAGCACGGATTCAGGGTGAAAAAGAGCTTTATCTTTTATTTACTCATGGAGATTTCGATCACGTCATCGGCTATAAAGCTTTCCCGGGTGCGAGGGTTATTGGAAGAAAGGGACTGCAAGAGCATCCAGAAAAAGAGCTGAAAGTAAGCAAGATTCATCAGTTTTATCATGATTACTATATTCAACCAACCTATCCTATTGCCTTTCCAGAAGTGGATATCGTTATTGAAGAAGATGGGCAGAAGCTTGCTCTTGGTGAGATAACTATGACTTTTTACCTTGCACCAGGACATACACATGATGGTCTTTTTACGATAATAGAGCCACTTGGATTGTGGGTTGCAGGAGATTATTTATCAGATTTTGAATTGCCGTTTATTTACCAAAGTGCGAAGGCATACGGGGAAACGCTTCAGAAAGCTTCACAAATCATAGAGAATCATAAGATTTCATCATTAGTGCCTGGCCATGGTAAAACAACAGCAAATGAAGTTGAGATAAATCGTAGAATTAAACTCTCTCAAAAGTATCTTGAAAGAATGATCAACGCTGTGATGAAAGACGATCATGAAGCGTTGTTATTACTAGAAAAAGAATTGCCGTTTCCATCTAATTTCACGAAATATTGCCATTCGGAAAATATTTCAATCATTCATAGAGAGTACATCAAAGAAGGAATTAAGTACAGGTATGTAGAATAGTCTGATAATATACCTTTCCCCCGAAAGTTCGTTATCATGTTAAAGGAGAAAACCAATGGAGAATAGTCCAATTTAAAATCCCCTTCTTTGTTTAGATGATCAAGGAACGGGGGATAAACTTGAAATCAAATAAAAACTTTGTCTTTTTAATGGTGGGTCAATCATTCGCAAATATAGGTGATGTGCTTTATATAGTCAGTATAATTAGTGTTGTTTACAATCTAACGGGGTCTGCTACAACCGTAGCTTTCATTCCTTTTGCTATCACTACAGCGATGTTCGTTTCTAGCATTTTAACACCAATTCTCATCGTGAAAATTAACTTAAAGTACCTAATTTTGGGTTCTCAAGTAGGCAAAACATTCATCTTGCTTGGTCTAGGCTTGTTTTTAATGCCAAATCTAAATGGAACCAATTTTTACTTGGTATTTCCATTTATAATAGGGATCTCTTTACTTGACGGGTGTGCAAATCCATTAAGACAAACGATGATCCCTTACTATGTAAGAAGTGAAGAATTGCTTCGTGCAAATGGAATAGCTGAAACTTCAACTCAAATCATACAAGTAACGGTGTGGTTTTTGGGGAGTACATTATTAATCTTCCTTAGTGCCAATCAACTAATCTTGCTTGTTGCTGTCTTGTTTAGTGTAGCCAGTATTATGCTCAGTCTTCTTGAAAAAGTTGAGCATATCCAAGATAAAGGAAAAAGTATGTGGGAACATTTGACCAAAGGTTGGAAAACGATTAATACCACACCTGTACTCAGAACGGTTACCCGCATTCAATTCCTTGAATTAATAGCAGATACAGTTTGGATTTCCGCTATTATGTATGTTTTTGTGGATCAAGCCTTACAGGTGAATGAGACATGGTGGGGATATATTAATGGATCCTTCTTTGTGGGAGTAGTTATAGGAAGTATTTATTGCATCCGATACTCAACTTTCATAGAAAAGAATTTGAATTACTTTATCATTCTAAGTACATTTAGTAGTTTTATCATCTTACTAGGATTCAGTTTAAACAGTCTACCAATGGTAGCGTTATTACTTTCCGCGTTTATTGGAATATCAGGTCAATTAGAAAGTATTCCAACACAGACAATCATACAAAACAGTGTTCCTAAGGAGAACCTAGCAACTGTATACACTTCTTTAGGTACGATAGCGACAGGAACTTTTGGGATCGCAGCATTAATTATGGGAATATTGGCCGACTTAGTTGGCATTCGGAGTGTCTTTCTCATTGCTAGTTCACTACTTTTGCTTGTTAGTTTTATAGCATTTAAAAATAAACATTTGTTTGTGATGAATACAATGAAAATTTCAGAAAAAGAATAACGGATAATAAAGAGCTATTCAAGGATAGCTCTTTTTTTGTTTTCATAAACTCGAATAGGAAATGTAGATTAACAGTGATGCTAAAGAATAGCGACAAATTTCAACTCGAACAGCTAGCAGGCCATTAGACTCATTTTCACGGTTTTTCTCCAAAATTCACACCAAATTTACAAATCAATTAAACTATTAATAAAATTCGAAGGTAAGCTAATTTTGGCTACATATCATAAAAAGTAAATGTTTCCTTTTGATCTTTTAATTTTTTGTAGTACAAAAATGACTTCGGAGGTATCTTAGTGAATACTAAAAAATGGTTTTTATCTCGGATCATAGTTATTATCGCGCTTCTAGTTTCATTTGTTTCAGCAAGCTTTTCAACGACATTATTTGCAGCGGGTCTTGGAACGACAACATCGCCTTACTCTGTTGCAGAAGGAATGGCAAACCAAAATAATGCCATAAAAACAGTACAGGGCTATGTAGTTGGGCAGCCAACATCTGCTACTACAATTTTGACAAGTGGTTATCCAAATGATTACGCAATTGCATTAGCAGACAGTGCAACTGAAACGAACACGGCAAAAATGATTTACGTTCAAATTTCTACGAACTACCGCTCAACTTTTGGATTGAAAACGAATCCGTCATTAAAAGGTAGTCTTGTTAAGGTAACGGGAAATCTTACCGCATATTTCACACATGCTGGAATAAAAAACACGACTTATATGGAGAAAGTAAGTTCTGGTTCAACGGGTGGTGGAGGTACACCAACAACAAACTATGATAGTACGTATTATAGTACGGCACTTGGAAAAAGTGGTTCAACATTGAAAAGTGCACTACATAATATTATTGATGACCATCGTGAAATTTCATACGATGCTGCTTGGGATGCACTTCGAAATACAGACGAGGATCCTACTAATAAAAATAACGTTATTCTTCTGTATACTGGACGTTCGCAAGGGAAATTCACAAATGGAACAGGTAATGATTCTTGGAACCGTGAGCACGTTTGGGCCAAGTCTCATGGGGATTTCGGGACAACTTTAGGCGCAGGAACAGACTTACACCACTTACGTCCTACAGATGTAACGGTTAACAGCTCTCGTGGAAATAAAGACTTTGATAACGGTGGAACACAGCATATTGAATGTACGGGGTGTAAAGCAGATAGTGATTCATGGGAACCGCCCAATGCTGTAAAAGGTGACGTAGCGCGTATGTTATTCTATATGGCTGTTCGTTACGAGGGAGATAGCGGAGAACTTAATTTAGAATTAAATAATTATGTCAATAATGGAACACTTCCTTATCATGGAGTATTGTCCACTCTTAAACTTTGGAACCAACAAGACCCAGTAGATAATTTCGAACGTCGTCGTAATGATGTAATTTATCAAAACTATCAATACAACCGAAATCCCTTTATCGACCATCCAGAATGGGTATCTTCGATTTGGGGTAACTAGCAAAACCTTCTATTATATCTACGATGAAAGAGTCTCAATTACGGAGACTCTTCTTTTTTTTTGAAAATAGTAATTTAAAACATGATTACTTAGTACACTAGAATGAATACTGGTAATTTGACTAAGATGAAATGGGCACAAATTTCGATATGAATTTTTAGAATATACTTGAATAAGACTACTAGATTTCTTAGTAAAAGTTTGACAAGAGGAGTGTTTTTTATGAGTCAGAAGAAAAAGGGGAAATTGGACGTAATGGTTTGGGCCATGTTTTCTGTTACTTTACTAGGAATATGGTTGTTTACAAAATGAAGTTCGTACACGCTGTGTTTTATAAATATGGGTCATAAAATAGAAATCTTAAATTTTGGTGGTTATATATGGAGGCTCTCTTTACCATTTTCCCGTTATTCTTAAGTGTTCTTTTGCCATTTGCCTTTTTTTTATTTATTTTCTTCTGGGTACATGCTATTAAAGTCAATTCGGAGGAAAGAATTAGGTAAAATAAGGAAATCATAGATTTATTATGTAAGATAAGTGAAAAGTAGGAGGTGAAAAAACTTGACGGGTGCTTCGCTCAAACTATCTTTAACACCTGAAGAAAAAGAGTATATCGTGAGTAGTCTGGATATCCTCCTACAAGACCAACCAAGTCATGGACTTATAATAATAAAAGCTTAAGACTCTAGGATTATTTAACCCAAGAGTCATAAGCTTTTATCCCGTTATAAAATAAAATTCAGTTTACATATGAATTTTTTCCGATACATTTTGATTCATACGATAATAAAGCCATAAGTCATTAATAATAGAAGCTAGTTCTGAAATGTCCGAATTAAGCTCACAAGAACGAGGAAAGTTGTTTTCTTCACCAAGATCGTGTAGTTTGCTATTAATCTCAGCCTCAAGCTCTGCAATTCGATCAGGAATTCTTCCGCGAATAGTTTCCCATTGCACTAAAATTTCCTGTTGAATTTCTTCTGTATAATCATCCCAAGGCATTGTTAGATTGGGCAATGGAATTCTAAGACGTTCGTCTACTATAAATTGTGTATTCATGTATTATTCCTCCAACATCCCTATACCCTTATTGTACACAAAATTCATTACTCTTTCCATTCCCATGTATTACCTGATTAAAATTAGCATATCTTACAACCTCGCGTTTAAAAATAACCACAAAGGGGTGGATACAATGACTAAGGAAAACAAAGAATCGTATCAATTTTATTATGAAGAAGTTGGCGAAAAGGAAATCATGGAACAGATGACAGATGCCTATCAAAGTGGGGAAGAAAATAGTACGGTAGAACAACAAAATGACCGGAAGTTGAAGGCGATTTTTGAAAATAAGGCTTTCTAAAATTTTTGTTACATAAAAGGACCGAGCAGGGTCCTTTTTTCAATATAAGTGACTAAAATGACGCTTCTAAAACAGAAACAGGCTGTTTAACCAGGTTAAAGGTGCCGTAAGTGCATCGCGGTTCCATTTATAAACCATTTCTTTAGATTTATAATCCGGAAATCGCAATAAATCATCCATTTTCCACTTTTATAAGCCGAAATCTCAATATATAAGCCGAATCCTTGTTTATTTCGGAAATTATACATTATTTGGAAAACACTTTAACCAACCATACAAAAAATCACCCCATCAAGCTGATAGGGATGATTTTTTCTTTACTCTAGTTAAACTCAGATGTACCTTTTTACAAATCACATAAAGCACAGACGAAATCAAAAATGTACAAAGCCCAGGTGAGAAATTATCACTGATGAAAAAGTAAACGATAATACCAATAGCGATGGTTAGGAATGCTGGCTGATTAATCTGAGTGCTCTTATCTAGAATTCGCTCTAAGTCCAAAATGTCTATTTTGCTTTTCTTAAAGACGATAAAATCAGTAATAATCACAGCTGAAAGTGGAACGACAAAAGCCCCCAACAATGAAATGAACTGTTTGGCTTCTGTGACCAATGATGGGAAGCAACTAAACAATACTCCGATTACCCCGAATAGAAATGCACTTTTCACTCTTCCAAGCTTTGGTAAACTATTCAACAAACTAAATCCACCCGTATATGCATTACTCATATTAATGGAAACCATTGAAACTAAGGCACATATTGTAATTAACCCAATCAACAGATAAGAGTCGGTTAACTCAGTAGCTGAAACAAATGGATTTACTGAGTTTAGTTCTTGTGCTGAAAAAGCTGCCAACACAGCAGCCATACTGAACCCGATTACGTTCCCGGCAAATAAACCATAGAAAGAATGTTTCTCTGACTTTGCATACCTTGCTATATCTGAAGAGGAGCTGACTCCTGAAACATATTGCACAAAGGCTAAACCCATGAAAAACAAAAAGGAGGTCATTGAAAAAGATTGCTCACCATTAAACACATCGAAAAATGTTTTTTCTGTTTGACTTGTAGTAATGTAAAGATAAAGAATAGCCCCCTGACCAAGGAATAAAAAGGGGATAAAATATTTCGTCGCTTTTTTAATCGCATCAAAGCCAATCAAAGCTAGAAGTGCCATTATGGAAGCTAATATAATAGAAATAAAATAAAATGGAATATCTAGGTTCCACAAACGCTGTGTTAATTCTTTGATTACATAGGTTCCTCCAATGGTTTGAACAGCGAACCAATAAAGGGAAGTTAAGGTTCTAACTGGAGATGCAACATATCTTGCTCCTTTTATCCCAATCATCGCCCGTATCGCATATTGAGATGGGATTCCATGGGCGGCACCCGGAAGGCTAAGGTAAGATACAAAGAAAAAAGCCAAGGTTGCGCCTAATACTGTGCTTAGAACGGCAAAGGGAAAGGATAAACCACCTTCCAAAACGGCTAAAGCAGGAACAAGGAAATTGCCAGTGTTCACAGAAAAAGCAATTCCAATATATAAAAAATCGAACCATGATGAAGTCCGGAGCTCCTTTGGAACCGGGTCAAGACCAAAACGTTCAACTAGTTCTTGTTTTTTTCTTTCAGCTACGATACTCATATATGATACTCCTTTTGCCTTTGTAATCAATTTCTATTATAACGAGATTTACAAATAGAGTAAGCTTTTTCTAACAATCTTTCGGGGGGGATTTTATGACAAGGCATGCACTTATTACTGCGGGTTCAAAAGGTATAGGAAGAAAAGTAACAGAGCATCTAGTGAACAAAGGCTATGTTGTGACTGTAAACTATCGTCAAGACGAGTCAGCTGTTGAGTCGTTGAAAGATCAACTTTCCTCCTATCAAGATCAGCTTTATTTTGTAAAAGGGGATATTACAAATAGAGAAGAAATTCGTCATATTGTAGTTGAATCGGTTAAACAAGCAGGGCCAATTGATATTCTTATTAACAATGCAGGACCTTATGTTTTTGAGCGTAAAAAGCTTCTAGATTATACAGATGACGAGTGGTATGAAATGGTGGAGGGGAATCTAAGCTCTGTCTTTCATTTAATGAAGCTCACAGTCCCATCAATGCGAGAGAACCATTTTGGCAGAATCATTACATATGGCTTCCAGGGAGCGGACTCTGCACCGGGTTGGATTTACCGTTCTGCTTTCAGTGCAGCAAAGGTTGGGCTTGTTTCACTAACTAAAACCATTGCTATTGAAGAAGCAGAATTTGGCATTACGGCCAATATGGTGTGCCCAGGTAATATTGTCGGTGAAATGAAGGAGGCTTCCATCCAAAATTCACGGGTTCAAGAAGATTTAGAAACGCCTATAGGTCGTTCAGGCACTGGTGAAGATATCGCGCGAGTTATAGGTTTTTTATGTGATGATGATTCAGATATGTTGACCGGAAGTGTGATTGAAGTTACAGGCGGATTAAATGTCATCAATCGATACAGATAGACTTGATACAATAATAGCAAATTTTTCTAAATGAACTGAATATAATCACCAAAATTTTCTCATGATAAATATGAGGTGATATTGATGAGAAAAGTATGTATCAGTTTACTCTTTCTAACTATGATCAGTTCTTCTGCAATCGCAGCAAATTATACCGATAGCCTCTTATTCAAAGTAACCGTTTGGCAGAACGGAATGGAGAATGAATTTGAATATGAAAATCCCTCCCATTATGAATGGGAAAAAGGTTCGAGAGTTGTAAAAGGCGAAGAGGCAAAAGTTATTGTTGAAAAAATGTACAATCAGCTAAGAGTTTCTAGTTCAACGAAAGCAGATCAGATAAAAGACTCGCTTGAGCAAAATGGTTTTCCAGGACTGAAACGTTTTGTTGTTAGGTGGATGGATCCAAAAGGAAACCTGTATACATGGCACTGGAAAAAGGATGAGACTCTATGAAAAGTAGAGTCTTTTTTGATTAAGAGACTTTAATTTGTTACACTAGTTACGTATAATAACATTCGATTTTGAAAGTGCTTACATTTTTAAATATTTACTAGAAACATATTCCACAAAAAGTCGATTGGTGATATAGTTAATACGCTTGTTTAGACGGTATTTAATGGTAGGAGGAATGTAAAATGCGTATAGGTGTACCAAAGGAAGTTAAAAATAATGAAAATCGTGTGGCCATGGCACCTGCAGGAGTTGTAAACCTTGTTCATTTTGGACATGAAGTGTTTATCGAGAAGGATGCAGGAGTTGGCTCAGGGTTTACTGATGGTCAATACATAGAATCAGGCGCGAAAATTGTTGACACAGCTGAAGAAGCTTGGTCGATGGACATGGTTATGAAGGTGAAAGAACCAATTCCAAATGAGTATGGTTATTTTAGAGAAGGCTTAATTCTTTTTACATACTTACACTTAGCTCCAGAGCCAGAGCTTACTAAAGCACTTATTGAGAGAAAAGTAGTGGGCATTGCTTATGAGACTGTCCAATTACCAAACGGCTCTCTACCGTTGCTAACACCAATGAGTGAAGTAGCAGGAAGAATGTCGTCTCAGATTGGTGCTCAGTTCCTAGAAAAGCCTCAAGGTGGAATGGGTATCTTATTAGGTGGAGTACCTGGAGTTCGTCGTGGAAAAGTAACCATTATCGGTGGTGGAGTTGCTGGAACAAATGCAGCCAAAATTGCAATTGGACTTGGTGCTTATGTTTCCATTCTAGATGTAAATCCAGAGCGTCTTCGTCAATTAGATGATATATTTGGAAATGATGTTACAACATTAATTTCAAATCCGTCAAATTTAGCTGAAGAGATTGCAGAATCTGATTTAGTTATCGGTGCCGTTTTAATTCCTGGAGCAAAAGCACCAAAGCTTGTATCAGAAGAAATGATTAAATCAATGAGAACTGGTTCAGTTGTGGTTGATATTGCGATTGACCAAGGTGGTATTTTTGAGACGACTGACCGTATTACAACTCATGATAACCCAACCTATGAAAAGCACGGCGTTCTTCACTACGCAGTAGCCAACATGCCAGGGGCTGTCCCACGTACATCGACGATGGCACTTACAAATGTGACGGTTCCTTATGCAGTTCAAATTGCAAACAAAGGGTACAAGCAAGCCTGTCTTGAAAATGAAGCCTTACTAAAAGGAATCAACACTTTAAATGGGTATGTAACCTACAAAGCAGTTGCGGATTCACATGAGCTTGATTACGCGGATGCTCGTGAAACATTAATGTATTTATAAAATAAAAAGAGGATCCAATTAAATTGGATCCTCTTTTTATTTTATAAAATTTGCAATTCCTTTGGATATGTAGTCAATGCTTCAAACCCCGTCCCTGTAATCAACACATCATCCTCAATTCGAACGCCCGCTAAACCTGGTACATAAATACCTGGTTCGATCGTATAGGTCATTCCAGTTTGAAGTGTTCTCGTATTGGTTGCATTCATTGAAGGAAATTCATGTACATCAATCCCGAGTCCATGACCAATTCGGTGCGTGAAAAACTCACCATAGCCTTTTTCAGTGATAATGGTTCGTGCTATTGTATCGATGTCCCCAATCTTCACTCCTGGCTTAGAGGCATTTAAAGCGGCAACTTGTGCTTCTAATACGGTCTCATAAATCTCACGTTTTTTATCGCTCACTTCTCCAAGAGCAACTGTACGTGTTATATCAGAACAATAACCTTTATACACAACTCCTAGATCAAACAGAATAAGGTCACCTTTTTTAATTACGTCCAAACCAGGCTTTCCATGAGGGGAAGCTGTCTTTTCCCCAGTTAAGACCATGGTTGAGAAAGACATTTCTAAAATCCCTTTTTTCTTCAACTCGTACTCAATGGTTGCGAGGACTTCTAATTCTGTTTTTCCCTCTTTGATAGCAGCAACTCCGACTTCCACACCATAATCAGCCAGCTTTGCCGCCTCTTTTAATAATGAAATCTCCTGATGGTCCTTGATCATTCGAAGCTCATGGAGTTTTTCTTCTACTGAAACTAGCTGGGGTGTACCAAATATGTCATTTAATCTCTCTACGCGTTCATATATCATATGCTCTTTTTCAATGGCAAGCTTTTCAACCTTACTATGGTTAGCTGCCTCTTTTACTTGCTCCCAAGGATTGTCTGTATCCGAGTATCCCAGAATTTCATATTTCCAGCCAACTGCCTTTACTTGTTCCTTTTCCATATTGGGAACGATTAGGACGGGCGCTTCATTTGGGAATACTAGGATTGCGACTAACCGTTCATGAGGGTCTGTATAAAATTTACTTAAATAGAAGACATTAGCCTTGGAGGTAATTAGACTTGCTGAGATATCCTCTGATTTCATCCATTGAATGAGTTGTTCCATTCTTTCGTTTTTCATCTACAAGCACATCCTTTTAAGTGGAAATTATTTGTAAAGTTTCTGTTACTTAACTTTATCAATGAATAGGGAAAGTGTAAACATGTGTAGACTAAAGTAAAGGTAGAAAAAGTTAATAATTACTTGAAACTATTCTTTTTCCTACTCGTAATACATAAGGAAGACAAGAGAGTATTTATATGTAAAACAAATAAGAGGTGAAGCAGTGAGTATTTTCCGAAGACTTTTTCCGAAAAAGGATGAACGGCCAAAAGTTGAAGAGAGAACCGTATTCAATCTTAAAATCAACGATTTTGTGACGTACGACTTGGAGGATTATCAAGTGGTGGGAAAGCTAACTTATTCAGACAATGGATTCACATGGCACGCTTATCAGCTTCAAGCAACGGACCGGTCCATTTGGCTAAGTGTTGAAATGGATGATGAGTTACTTCTTGGGATATATGAGAAATGCAAATTGAAGCTGTCTGAACCAATACCAAAGGAAATTGACTACGAGGGTATCAAATATTACCTCGATGAAAAGGGTACAGCAAGAGTATCAGGTATAGGAAGAGGGCAAAATGTCAATGGTGCATCATGTAAGTACTTTCAATTTTGTGATGATGAAGAGGAAGCATACTTGTCTGTTGAAATTTGGGGCAGTGAAGTAGAAGTTAGCAAAGGCTATGATATTGAAGAATATGAGTTAAAAATAATTGCTTCCAACTAAAAAGGAGGAGTTTACATGTTTCAATTTTTTAAACGAATGGGTACAGTAGTGAATTCTGAGTTAAATTCGATGCTAGATAAAGCTGAAGATCCTGTAAAAATGCTCGATCAGTTCATGCGTGATATGGAAGCAGATATTCGCGATGCAGAGGCAGCGGTGGCGAAGCAAATTGCGAATGAGAAGATGCTTAAAAAGAAATCAGATGATGCACAGAGCATGGTCTTAAAACGTGAAGAACAAGCCATTAAGGCAATAGAGGCTGGAAATGAAGATCTAGCTAAAAGAGCTCTAGAGGATAAGAAACTCCAAGGCGGGCAAGCTGAAATGCTGAAGGAATCTTATACTCGTGCAAAAAGTGATGCTGATATTCTCCGAGAAAAGCTTGACGAAATGAAGCGTGAATACCACGAAATGAAGCTTAAGAAGGATACATTGAAGGCAAGAGCAGAATCGGCTCAGACACGTACAAAGATGAACCGTGTTATGTCTGGTATTGGTGGAGATGACTCTCGTAAAGGCTTTGAAAGAATGGAAGAAAAGGTTATGCGTTTTGAAGCAGAAGCCGAAACGAGTGAAGATCTTTCAACAAAGAGCAGAAGTTTAGATGATGAATTTGCAGCATTAGATAAAACTGGAGTAGACGATGAGCTTGCAGCTCTTAAGAAGAAGCTTGGGAAAGAGTAATAGGTAAAGGATCAGCGCCTTCTAAAAAGAGGCGCTAGCTTTTTTGTTTCTAGAAGTAATACCTTAGTGTGGGAGGTGATACCAGTGCGGCGATTGTTTTTTCTAGTCATACTACTAGCTCTTTTATCGGCATGTGGGACGGATAGAGGTATTTCAGGTGGAACGGGTAAAGGAGAGGTCCTAGATTATATACAAGCTACCTACCCTCTTGTTGATGTTGTAAAGAGTAGTTCAGATCAGAGGGATGTAACGAGAATATTTAATGCTGAAGGGTCCTCAATTGAAGAAGTGACAAGTAAAATCCAAAGCGGTATTAAAAGTGAGCCCGTTGAAGTGTCGGAAAGAACAAATGAAAAACAAGTAATTGTATATGATGATTTTTTCGTCACGATGACAACGGATCCTGAAAACAAAGAAAATACTTTAGTTGAAGTCGCTACATATGGATTTGTTCGAGATAATTATCAGCCTAGCTTTTTTAATGGGCTTATGGCCGGATATCTCTTAAGTTCACTTTTAGATGTAGATGATTGGGGTAGAAAGCAAAACAGTAGATGCTTAAATTCCCCTGGTGGCTGCTATGGTGGTTATATAGGAAGTGGAAAAGGGTATAAGGGCCCTGTTGGTCAGCCATTCTTACGAGGAGGTTCTTCCTCTGTTAGAGGCGGGGGGCCTGGGACAGGAAAGTAATAAAAATTGAGAGGAGCTTGAAAATGGAACCATTTTTATTGACGTTTTTATACTTTGTCATTGCTATTGTCGTTGTCATCATTGGTTTATTCATCTTTGAAATGCTTACAAAAAAATATAAAGATTGGGATGAAATTGAAAAGGGTAATCATGCCGTTGCCTTATCGATTGGTGGAAAAATTATTGGTATTTGTATTATTTTGTCATTCTCTATTTACCATAGTGTGAGGCTATCAGACACGTTAATATGGGGAGCCTTCGGGGTGTTTCTGCAGATGCTAGCTTATCTTATATTCGAAGCTGTTACGCGTAAATTTTCCGTTGAGGAGCAGCTACAAAAAGGAAACATTGCAGTAGGTATAGTGGCTTTCTGTGTATCAGTGGGATTAGCATTTGTAATTGGTGCATCCATTACCTAACAGGCATAGACCCCTCGGTTACTAATGCTCGAGGGGTTTTAGTTAGTAATATCCATGTTTCCACAGAAGGGTGATGTACATGTTACAAAGTGATATACAAAAAAGTAAGGCGATCTACTGGGCGTCTGGTATTGTTTCGATTTGCGGAATTATTTTTGAAGTATTGTTTGGTGCGATTGGTTCTTACATATTGGGTGATGGTGTAAAGCAGTATACGCTAACCATTTCTTTATTTCTAACTGGAATGGGGATAGGTGCTTACTTCAGTGAGCATGTGACAAAAAAGTTAATACTCTCGTTTGTCTGGATTGAATTTGCGATTGCCCTTGTTGGAGGGTTTTCTACCTTTCTACTATTCGGTATTAATGCTTATTTAAGTGATGGAACAGATGCTTTATTCTTGTATAGTATAACATTATTAGTTGGGGCCTTAACCGGAGTTGAGTTACCTATTTTAATTCGGAAGGCTAATGAGATTGGTGTAACCTTAAGTAAAAGTACAGCACGGGTATTATTCTCGGACTATGCTGGAGGTCTAATCGGTGGGTTATTATTTGTTTTTTTATTAAGACCACAGCTTGGTATGGTAAAGACAGCTTTTTTTGTTGCCTTAATCAATGTAACGGTTGCCATGAGTGTCCTCTTTTACTTCCGAAAAGAAATACATCGATACAAAGTTCATGGTGCTGTAGGAATACTCATTTTTTTCACCTTAGTTGGAGGATTACTTTTTGGAGAAGAAGCTGCCTTTTCATTTGAACAAAAGATGTATCGTGACCCCATTGTTCACGCAGAAGAAACCAATTATCAACGAATCATCTTAACGAAAGAACAAGGTGATATTCGACTGTTTTTGGACGGGCAGCTACAATTTAGCTCAAGTGATGAATATAGGTACCATGAAATGCTTATTCATCCTGCGATGATGCTCGCCAATCAAAAGGAAAAGATTCTAGTGTTAGGTGGAGGAGATGGACTGGCGCTTAGAGAATTATTAAAGTATGACGAGGCGAAATCTATCACGCTAGTAGACTTAGATCCTGCAGTTGTCCAGCTTGCTCGGAAACATCCTGATTTACTCAAACTGAATCAAGATGCATTTTCGAATAAAATGGTTCAAGTCTTTAATGAGGATGCCTTTGAATTTATGGAGGATGCAGAGTCTTTTTATGATGTGATTATTGTCGATCTACCAGATCCAAACAATGAATCTCTAAATAAGCTGTATACGCTAGAATTTTATTCGTTGCTTCGAAATCATCTACAACCAGGTGGTTCATTAATCGTCCAAGCGACAAGCCCGGTGTTCGCAGCTGAGGTGTATTGGACTATTGACCATACAATAAGAGCAACGGGACTACATACGGAAAATCTTCATTTAGACATTCCGAGCTTTGGGAACTGGGGTTTTATCTTGGCGAAACGTGAGGAATTCGAATTAATTGGAGAAGATTTAGAAGTGGATACGCGCTACTTAACTCGCGAAACCTTGTTAGCATCGACCTATTTTGGCAAGGATGAAGATAGAGACATCACAACTGAAGATGGGAAAAAAGTAGACTTAGAGGTGAATTCGCTTATTGATCCACATCTCATTGAGAAGTATGAAAAAGCATGGCTGCATTATTAATCCTAAAGGAGGGTGTTGGAGATGAAAGTCTCTTATCATGGGCATTCTGTTGTAAAAGTAGAAGTGAACGGGAAGACAATATTGTTTGATCCATTTATCACTGGTAATTCTTTGACTGATTTAGTGGCGAGTGAAGTGAGGGCGGAGGTTATTCTTTTAACACACGGACATAACGATCATGTTGGCGACACTGTGTCTATTGCTAAGAGGAATGATTCTTTAGTAATTGGACCTGTTGAACTGACTGACTTTTTAAGCAGGAAGGGACTTAAGGTTCACCCAATGAGTGTTGGTGGTGCCTACCAATTTGAGTTTGGAAGAGTTAAGCTCACTCAGGCAATACATGGTTCATCTTATGAAGAGAACAACCAGATAATCTATACAGGTATGCCGAGTGGAATCTTGTTGACGATCCAAGGAAAAACGATTTACCATGCTGGTGATACAGCCTTGTTTTCTGATATGAAATTAATAGGAGAACAAAATGATATTGATTTAGCCTTTTTACCAATAGGTGATAATTTTACTATGGGACCTGTTGATGCTTTGCTTGCAGCTAAGTGGTTACGTGCAAAGAAGATCGTTCCGATTCATTATAATACCTTCCCGGTAATTAAGCAGGATCCAGATGAATTCGTGGCTCAACTTGAATCTGGTGTTGGACAAGTTTTACACGCGGGTGATTTTATAGAATTATAGGGTTAGTTTGAAGCAAAAGAGAAGCATTTGCTTCTTTTTTTTGTCTATTTGCATACATATGAATGGAACAAGCTCTGGAGGGATGTAGGATGCGAAATCGAGTTATTTTATGTTTACTAATTTGTGCGGTGTTATTGAACTACGCGGTTCCACGATTAACCATTCATTTTTCAGGAATAGAAGGGATCTTTGGTTTCGCCTGGTTTATGCTTGCAATATTAGTGATAGGTGGAAACCTTTCTGGGTTTCTATATAGTACAAAAAAACAAAAGATTCGCTTTGAAAATCAGCAACTCAGATCACAAAAAGTTCGCCGTTATCTCACGCAGCATTGAACCAAATGTCATTCACCCTTATAATTAAAAAAGGAATCAAAAGCGAAGGGTGAATGACTTGTCTACAAAGCATGAGCAAATACTGCAATACATAGATGATTTAGAGGTTGGTTACAAGATTTCCGTTCGTCAGATTGCCAAGGATCTGAATGTAAGTGAAGGAACGGCCTATCGAGCGATTAAAGAGGCAGAAAATAAAGGGTATGTAAGTAGTATTGAACGAGTGGGTACGATCCGAATTGAGAAGAAAAAGAAAGAAAACATTGAGAAGCTGACATTCTCTGAAGTCGTAAATATTGTAGACGGTACAGTGCTCGGCGGTAGGGAAGGACTTCATAAAACATTAAATAAGTTTGTCATAGGTGCTATGAAGCTTGAAGCGATGATGAAATATACAGGTGCAGGAAACCTTTTAATTGTCGGTAACCGTACAAATGCTCATCAATTAGCTCTTGAAGCGGGGGCAGCTGTCTTAATTACGGGTGGATTTGATACAGATGAAATGGTGAAAAATCTAGCAGATGAGTTAAAGCTACCGATTATTTCGACAAGCTATGACACCTTTACGGTAGCCACGATGATTAACAGAGCCATTTACGACCAACTTATAAAAAAAGAAATCGTTGTGGTTGAGGATATCTTAACTCCAATTGAGGATACAGTTTATTTAAGAATGAACGATTCAGTTGAAATGTGGTATGAATTAAGCGGAGAGAAAAAGCATAGTCGCTTTCCTGTCGTAGATGCAAGCTTTAAGGTACAAGGAATGGTGACAGGTAAAGATGTTTTAGGATCCGACCGTTCTACCTTAATTGAAAGGATTATGACGAAAAACCCTATAACAGTGAACGAGAAAACCTCAGTCGCTGCTTCTGCTCATATGATGATTTGGGAAGGAATTGAGGTTCTTCCAGTTGTGGATGAATACCATAAGCTTAAAGGAATTATAAGTAGGCAGGATGTCTTGAAGGCCCTGCAAATGATTCAGAGACAGCCACAAGTGGGACAAACGATAGATGATATCGTAATAAGTGGGTTTATCGAGGTCGAGGATCAAAAAGGGGAAGAAGTCTACCAATGTGAAGTCACCCCTCAAATGACCAATCATATTGGAAATATTTCTTATGGTGTTTTTACAACAATCGTAACAGAGGCGGGGAGTCGTGCCTTACGCTCGTATAAAAAAGGCGAGTTAGTCGTTGAAAATATCACCATCTACTTTATTCGACCCGTCCAAATTGATAGTCTTATCGAAGTAAGACCAAAAGTGTTAGAAGTTGGGCGTAAATTTGGGAAAGTAGATGTTTCCGTTTTTAACGAGGGAGTTATCGTAGGAAAAGCAATGATGATGGTTCAGTTGATTGATCGATAATATGGAAATTGCTTGAGAGCTAAATCTTAGTGATTTAGTTCTTTTTTAGATATAACCTGGTGCAACTTTTGATATGATTTAGTGGAGAAAAATAAGTCTATTTAAGAGGTGAACCAATGAAAAATTATCAACTTAACACGAATTCAGTTGCTTTAGAATTCTATAAGAACGAATTTGATTCTCCGCTTCAGGATTACCATTTATCAGGCGAACAACTAAACTTCACAGCTCATCCTTTAGAGGCCTTAATCAAGTGCCAAGGTGAGCCAAAACGACATCCAATTGTTATTCTCTATAATAATGTCCCTGCAGGTTTCTTTGTCCTTCACTTAGGGGATGGTGCAAAGGAGTATAGCGAGAACAAGAAAGCAATTCTATTAAGAGCCTATTCAATTAGCACACCTTTTCAAGGGGAAGGAATAGCCAAACGATCTTTAATTTTACTTCCGACATTTGTGAATGAGCATTTTCCTGAGATAAATGAAATTGTTCTTGCTGTAAACCTAAAGAATACCATTGCACAAAAACTATATTTTACATGTGGTTTTGTTGACACTTGTAAAAGAGTGATAGGCAGAGCAGGAGAACAATACATTTTACAAATGAAGTTATAATTTCACTGTTTTCTTGGGCTATGTTACCATTTTTAAATACTAATATCATAGAAAATTAAAATATAAACTGATTATCCCACTAGCTCAGAATAAGTAGTCGTGTTGGTGTTTTTCTTTAAGCTCTTTCTCTAAAAAGTGTCAGGCAACCCTTAAATAAATGAGTTGATTGGAACAGTTGGTGCTAGGGCACCTGCTTAGAGCAGTGGGACAGGTGAGACTCAACACATGGCGTTCTCGGCCGAGGAGGCTCACCGCCCACCCCGGGGAATGGTGCATCCTCTCGTTACAATCAACCCCTATTCTAAAAAGCTACAAAGTTTTTCGAAAACAGATTTTCTATAGAAAATCCTAAATAGAAACACATTTGACCTTTTCTTAAAAAACAATTGGTGTCGGAGAATTTCGTTCTGAGTTAAAGGGATAATCATTTTCAATTTTATTGGCGATTATCTGTATATATCGCCGATTTTACTTTGATTTCCGAATAAGTCATACTTTACTCCCATTACTAGGTGGTTTCAGGTATCGAACAAAAATCCCCTAACCATGGGTTAGGGGATTCATAGAAGGAGAAATGAAAATTACAAATTTGGTCATCGACCATCCATTGCTATAGTTGGTTATTGGTAACGGGTAAAAGTGTGACGGGTTATGGATCATTGGTTTACCATTGCCATCAAATCAGTACCAAGGTACTCCAAGTATTCTCCTTCTATGCCTTGAAGAGGAGTCTCACCTCTTCAAGGTTAAAAATAATTCGCACTATCAAAATCTACTTGAATGGAATAGTTTTTCGCGTTTATTAGATTAGAAAGCTTGTTTGCTAGACGCTCACATTCTAGCCCTTTTAGTCGATAGGATTCTGGATCAAACATAGCAACCTTCGTAAGCGATATATTTTCCCCATAGGAGTAAAGATGCTCTATCTTCTGGTAAGTTCCAAATTCCTTACATTTTTTAGCTTTAGCCCTTAGCTGGGTAGCATATTCTATGGCTTCAACAATACTTAGAGCCTCTTCGTTGAAAATAATCTCATTTTCAATATTCGCTTGATACATCAGCTTGTCGAGTAAGCGTAAATCTTTTCTAACAACCTCTAAATCATTTTCGACATCCAAAAGTGAACGAGGTTGTTTAGGTAATTCATGACCAACTTCAATTTGAACAAACGCTACTCGATACATTTCTTCTTCTAATTCGTGAATTCTTTTTGATAATATACTTTTTAATTTTACAGCTTCTGCAAGGGATACTTTAGTCATACCTAAAAGCTCCTTTATCATATATTTACTAGCTATTTTTTAAAACTTGTTTTTTTGTTATTTCTAGCTTCTTCCACCACTCTAGGATAATAATATTTATATGCTTTTACCCCTGCCCAAATACTGCCACCACCTACTAGTAGTAGTATAATTCCGATTATTAATGCGATCGTTGTTGGCAGGGCAATCATCTGGTTTAGAGCAAAACATACGATAAAAGCACCTAATGCAATACTGGATTTAGCTGAAATCCAGCCTCGATGCATGGGTTCTTTTACTCTAAAATATTTGATTTTAAAATAGGCGTAAAAGGATAAGGAAAAAATGATTAATATAATAAATATAGGCATGCTCGTCCTCCAAACTGTTCTCATATACCCTTCTATTTTACTCTCTAGATCAGTAGATTTCCAATAATATAATTCGTCTTCTTTCACATTTAAAAGAAAATGTGTTTAAATATAGGTACTAATTGACGCAAAGTTGGTGACATGGATGAAAGAACAAATTATAGATGCGATTGAACAATTCGATACCATAATCATACATAGACATGTAAGACCAGATCCCGATGCATACGGTTCACAATGTGGATTGGCTGAAATCCTAAAGGCTTCTTACCCGAAAAAAGAAATTTATGTTGTCGGTAAGGAAGAGAAATCTTTCACTTTTTTGCATACGTTAGATATGGTTAGTGATGAACAATATAATGATGCCCTTGTGATCGTCTGTGACACCGCTAATCAAGAAAGAGTTTGTGATCAGCGTTTTAATCTAGGCTCGCTGTTGATTAAAATTGATCACCATCCAAATGAGGATCCGTATGGAGATATTATTTGGGTGGATACATCAGCAAGCTCTGTGAGTGAGATGATTTATGAGTTCTACTTGTACGGTAAAGATAAAGGACTTTCAATTAATCAAGAAGCAGCAAGACTTATTTATGCAGGAATTGTGGGAGATACAGGCCGTTTTTTATTTCCAAGTACAAACGTGAAAACCTTCAAATATGCAGGTGAATTAGTACAATATGGATTTAATTTTCCTGAGCTATATGATGGCCTTTATACGATCAAAATGAATGTGGCGCATTTAAGTGGCTATGTCTTACAAAACTTCACCTTATCTGAGACTGGTGTAGCTACGATGGTCATTAAGAATGAAATCTTACAAAAATATCAAGTTTCACCATCAGATGCATCACAGCTTGTCGGATCCCTTGGCAGTATAGAAGGTATTATAGCCTGGGTATTTTTTGTTGAAGAGGTTGATCAAATTCGTGTAAGACTGCGTTCGAAGGGACCAGTTATTAACACAATTGCGGCAAAATACAGAGGTGGAGGACATCCACTAGCAGCAGGAGCCTCCATTTATTCATGGGAGGAAGCAGATCAAGTCATTTCGGATTTAGAACAATTATGCAATCCAAAATAAAGAGGTGGGAGTTCATGACTAAGTAGTTCAATTTCTTGCCCTAAATGGAACTACTTTTCAAACTGTATTTCGTATATGAAAATGAAGTAAAAATAACAAGGGAACTTACACATTATTTTAGAAAATACCCTATAATGGTATTAAGATGTTGATGATGTATTGACACAAAACTCGAGGAAAGAGATCTTAGACTAATTGAAGGATTAAGAGAATCACAAGAAGCTAGAAAAGAAATTGCAGGTGGTTAGGAAAAGAAAAAAGGTTTTTTTACGAGACTTTTTAGATAAGATGAAAAACACATAATCACCATATAGATTACAAAAGAAAAACCAAGAGAGACTAGGGTCTCTCTTGGTTCAATAAAGCTTACTATTTCTTTTTCACAAATTTAACTAGTTTAAAAACAATAAATCCTATTAAAGAAACAATAATTAAGAATAGTAGTAATCCTATTGGACTGAAAGTAATCATTTATTCCCATTCCTTATTAAAATGCATATAAATTAAATGAACCAGTATTGGTTGTAATTCTAGTATAGGCATTAGTTCCTATTACGAATCAAATATGAAATTAAATGTAAATTTTAAGCCAAAACGAATTGTTAAATCCGTTATGGCTATTTTATGTTAATTCACAGATTAATTCGTAAGACGAACCAAGACTCTACAATAAAAATTTCAGTAGTTTGAAAAGGTGTACAAATTGATATGTGAAAATACACCTAAATATCATTAAAATGTTGAAATAACAATAAAAAATCACATACGAATTATAATGAGAATCCGTATGTGAAAGTCATTGTTTTTTAATGTTGTACTTCAAAACTGAACTACTTAGTTCATGACTCTTCCCCTCTTTATTTTGTTCCATAAAAAATCCTAATCCTATTGTCGTTTTGCAAGGTCTTTGTCAAAGCTCTACTAAAAATTGTGGTTTAAAAAAGAGGGGGTTTCTTTAGAGGTTAGTTACTTTGAGATTCTGACCTTTCTTTCACAGGAATAAACCATGATCCAATTTCCGTACAATCTTCATAAACATCAAGGTTAAGTAGTTTAATTTCCTTTTTTAACATGGCTGCAGCTTCTTTTGTTTCAACATAAGCACAATAGCCAGAAATAATTTGTTGAAGTTTAACCTTTACTATTTGCTTTCGAGTTATAATCAATGGATTTCCCCCCCGTTACAAAATAAGAACATTCTTCAATGCCTATATCTATTGTATACAGTTGGGTGGGGGATTGCTCATGATTTCAGAATATTACATTAATTATTGATTTATTTGTTGTTTTCTTTGAACTGTAACATAACTTGAATCTCAAGATTGGTATTCAGCAAATAAATACCTCTCACGTCAAGCCGATAATCTTTTTCATCAATTGTAAAGACTTTGTTTTCGATAGCTCTTATGATTAACTCCTGACTTTGATAAATGGTATTTAGTTCTTTTGCAATTAAATGATTAATTTCCTTTTTTGCTACTGACTCGAGTTGAAACTCTCTAAAGGTATCAAACTTATAATCTTCGGCATTCGTCAGCTTTACATTTATTTCTTGTAGGGTTAGTCCTTTTTGATTTTCTTCGTTTAACTTTTTATAATCATCTTGCCATATTTGAATATGATCTTTTAAATCTTCTATTTCTAAAGCTTGTTTTGAAATATGCTTAATCTGAATATCTTGAAATACTCCAAACATATATACAAATAAGATCCAACTAATAAGTGCACCAAAGACTCCACCTGCAAAAAAACGTTGCCAGCTTCCTTTCTCATAATACGGCGGAATTCTCATACATTTGGTTCCTCCTGAGCAAGCCAATTAATAATTAAGGCGCCTGTCTGTGCACCACCTGTCGCTGAGCAAATGAAGAAAATTTGTTTCATTATATCCCGGGTATCTGCTTCAAATATCCCCTTCTCAAAGCTATAAAAGGCATCGAATGATCCACCGATTGCCGCAACAATTGCCCATATTTTCAGACTGCTTGCCAGTCTTACCATAATCATCAATGGTGGATTTCCTACGAAAAAAGCCCCTAACCCTCCAACAATACAGCCCCCAAGAACAACTCCCAGTGCAACGAAATAACTACTAAAGAAAAAAACGACAAACCCATCTTTTAATCCCATGTCTTGTTCACCCCTCTACTCCATTTATATGGACATCCCCTGAGAAGTATGTTTTGATTTGGTCCTTGATAGCCTCTATAATGAAAAAAAAGAGATCGAATGAAGGTGGGGGAAAAATGGGCTTTGTTCACCTCCAAGTGAAAAGTGCATACAGTTTATTGACGAGTAGCTGTAAGATACATGATTTAGTGAGGGTGGCGGTAGAACTTGGGTTTACATCCTTAGCAATAACGGATGACAATAATTTGTATGGGGCGATTCCTTTTTATAAAGCATGTCTGGCAAAAGGGATCAAGCCCATTATTGGATTAACTATTTCAGTATTTGAAGATGAATCGGAGAAAAAATCTTTTCCGCTACTCTTATTGGCTAAGAATTTCAAAGGCTATCAGAATTTACTTAAGATTAGTAGCACCGCACTAACGATGGACCGGAAGGCTGTTTTAAAGAAATGGCTAGTAGCATATAAAGAAGGGCTGTTTGCCATCACTCCTGGATTAAAAGGGGAAGTTGAACAGTATATTCTTCAAAAAGAGACAGATAAAGCAGAGAAAACGGCTCTACAATTGAAACAGATTTACGGTAGTAGCTTTTATTTTTCCATTCAACAGCACCGTTTAGAAGAAGATAAGCAAATAAATGAAGCAATAGTTGAACTAGGACAAAAACTTCAGATTCCATGTGTTGCTGCAAATGATGTTCACTACATAGAGAAAAAGGATTCGTTTGTTCATGATTGTTTGCTAGCCATTAAAAATGGAAATCGAGTCTCAGATGATCATAGAGAAAGACTTCCAAATAATGAATACTATTTAAAAACAGAAGAAGAAATGAGACAGCAATTTAATGGGTTTGAAGAGGCTGTTCAAAATACAGCGAGGATTGCTCATGAATGTCAGCTTACAATTGAATTTGGTCAAAGGTTTTTACCTAAATATGCTGTCCCTGATGAGTTAAATGCTCATGTTTACTTAGAGCAAGTATGCTTAGAAGGGCTTAAGGCAAAAAAAATAGACAAAGTGGTTTACCAAGAACGTCTTCAATATGAGCTTCGGGTAATCAGGGAAATGGACTTTAGCGATTACTTCTTAATCGTTTGGGATTTTATGAAGTATGCGCATGACCATAATATCTTGACAGGACCAGGTCGTGGATCTGCTGCTGGTTCACTTGTTGCCTATGTTTTATCGATTACCAATGTGGATCCCATTAGGTACAACCTTTTATTTGAGAGATTCCTAAATCCTGAACGAATCTCAATGCCTGATATTGATATAGATTTCCCAGATGACCGAAGAGATGAAATGATTCAATATGTTTCAAAAAAATATGGTCCAATACACGTTGCTCAAATTATTACGTTTGGAACGCTTTCAACAAAGGCTGTTCTTCGTGATGTGGGTAGGGTTCTTGGGGTTTCACCGAAAGAGTCAGACGCAATAGCACGGAAGGTTCCGTCCCGTTTAGGAGTTACTCTAGCTCAAGCCTATCAAGAATCAGATTCTTTTCGAACACATATCGATCAGTCTAGCTTAATTGGAAAATTGTATGAAGTGGCACTAAAGCTTGAGGGGTTACCGAGGCATACATCCACACACGCTGCAGGAGTCATCATTAGTGATATTGCGTTAACGGAGATGGTTCCGATACAAGACGGTCATCAAGGAGTCTATCTAACTCAATATTCAATGGATATTTTAGAAGACATTGGCTTACTAAAAATGGATTTTCTAGGTCTTCGGAACCTTACTATTCTCCAACGGATTCTAGATATGATTCAATGGGAAAAAAAGGTGAAACTAGAACTTGAAGATGTACCACTTGACGATCCTAAAACATTTGAGTTGCTAGGAAGTGGTGACACAACTGGGATCTTCCAACTCGAATCGTCTGGAATGAGAAGCGTATTACAGCGTCTAAAACCAACCCATTTCGAGGACATCGTTGCAGTCAATGCTCTTTATCGACCAGGTCCAATGGAAAATATACCTCTCTATATAGAAAATAAACGAAATACGATAACCTATCCTCATCCTGATTTAGAAGACATATTAAAAAGCACGAATGGTGTCATAGTTTACCAGGAACAAATTATGCAGATAGCGGCCTTGATGGCGGGTTTTTCTTTAGGAGAAGCAGACCTATTAAGACGCGCCGTTAGTAAAAAGAAGCTTGAGGTCTTAAATTCAGAGCGAAAGCATTTTGTAGATGGATGTACTCGTAAAGGGTATACGTCGCTCGTTGCTCACGAAATTTATGATTTAATTGTAAAATTTGCGAACTATGGTTTCAATCGAAGTCATGCTGTTGCCTACAGTATGATTGCGTACCAGCTAGCTTATTTAAAGGCGAATTTTCCGTTATATTTTATGGCAGCGTTGCTGACGAGTGTTATTGGAAATGAGGATAAGATCGCTCAATATATTCGTGAATCCAAAACAAAGAATATTAAAGTTCTGCCACCATCCATAAACAAAAGTCATTTCCCCTTTCAAGTCCAAGAGGGAGCAATTCGCTTCAGTTTAGCAGCAATTAAAAGTGTAGGCGTTCAAACATTAAAAAGGATAGTTGCAGAAAGAAAGCAACGTCCGTTTCAGGATCTATTTGACTTTTGCGTGAGAACAATGGTCAATCGTAAAACGATGGAATCTCTTATTTTTGCAGGATGTTTTGATGAATTTGGGGAAGAAAGATCCACTTTCCTAGCGAGCCTTGATGTTGCCTTGAACTATGCAGAGCTAGTGAAACCTGAAATTGGAGGTCAAATGGACATCACGTTCGAAGAGGAATTGCTGTTGAAGCCACAATATGTTCGAATGGAACCATTTAAGGATGAGGAAAGGCTTCAGTTTGAGGTGGAGGCTGTCGGCTTTTATTTATCAAGTCATCCTGTTACGGCTCATGAAAAATATTGGAGAAAATATCAACCGTTACTCGTTCAGAATGCCAAAACAGGGCATATGAATAAGAAAGTGACCATTGTGGCCCTTGTTGTTCATGAAAGAACCATTCGAACAAAAAAGGGTGAGCAAATGTCCTTTATTCTAGTAAGTGATGAGACTGGAGAAGTAGATGCTACCATATTTCCTTCTACTTATAGGGAATTTCAGTCCTGTTTTCAAGTTGGAAATGTTCTATTACTAGAGGGGAAAATGGATTTGCGAAATGGAGAACCACAATTAATCGTCCAAAAAGTGAAGTCGATGGAAGTACTAAAAGAAAATCACGTAGATCAAAAATTGTTTGTAAAGATCGAACCAAATGATGAGAATCAAGAAACTTTATCACAGTTAAAACATCTATTTAGTCAGTATCATGGAGATACTGAAGTGGTACTGTATTATGTTGAAAGCCAGAAGTCGATTAAGCTCCCAAAAGAATATCATATTGACCCTGTAAACGAATGTTTACAGAGGATCAAAGAGGTTATTGGGGATAAAAATGTTGTCTTAAAATCATTTTAATTCTTTACATCTATCGAAAATTTGATATATTGTTAAATAGTCGGACGTGGTCAGACCACTTTTTTTAAAAAAAATAGACCACCCCCACCCACGTAATAGTTAGGAGAGTGAACAAATCATGTCTACTTTAAAAGAAGAGGCATTACATATTCATCGTATTAATCAAGGGAAATTAGAATCAAAATCAAAGATACCTGTTCGAAATGCTTATGACTTAAGTCTTGCCTATTCACCAGGCGTTGCAGAGCCTTGTAAAGCCATTTATGATGATAAGAGCAAGGTATATGAGTATACAATGAAAGGTAATATGGTGGCGATTGTTTCAGACGGAACAGCAGTATTAGGGTTAGGCAATATTGGCCCAGAAGCAGCATTACCCGTTATGGAAGGTAAGGCAGTGTTGTTTAAAAGCTTTGCAGGGGTTGATGCTTTCCCAATCTGCCTTGCTACAACTGATGTTGAAAAAATTATTGAAACTGTAAAGCTATTAGAGCCTACATTCGGCGGCGTTAATCTTGAGGATATTGCGGCTCCTAATTGCTTTGTTATAGAAGAGAGACTAAAGAAAGAAACGAATATTCCCATTTTTCATGATGATCAGCACGGGACAGCCATTGTGACGGTTGCAGGTCTTGTAAATGCATTAAAGTTAATTGGTAAGAGCATGTCTGAAATTAAAGTAGTGGCTAATGGAGCAGGTGCAGCTGGTATTGCCATCATGAAACTGCTTTACCGTTACGGTGTTCGAGATATTATCATGTGTGACTCTAAAGGTGCCATTTACGAAGGAAGACCCTTTGGGATGAATAGTGTGAAGCAAGATATCGCAACTTACACAAACCGAAAGAAAATTGAAGGTAATTTAGTAGATGTGATGAAGGGTGCAGATGTTTTTATTGGTGTTTCAGTGGAAGGTGCATTAACGAAGGAAATGATTCGTGAAATGAATCAGGATCCTATTATATTTGCTATGGCAAATCCAAACCCTGAAATCATGCCAGAAGAAGCTAAGGAAGCAGGGGCAAGAGTCATTGGAACAGGAAGATCTGATTTTCCTAACCAAGTGAATAATGTTTTAGCCTTTCCAGGAATTTTTAGAGGAGCTTTAGATGTTCGTGCAACTCATATTAATGAACAAATGAAGATCGCAGCCGTTGAGGCAATTGCAGGATTAATCACGACAGATGAGTTAAAAGAAGATTATGTGATTCCTGCACCATTCGATCCTCGAGTAGCACCTGCTGTTGCTGCAGCAGTTGCAAAGGCGGCAATGGAAACAGGTGTCGCTAGAATCCAAATGGATCCAGAGGCAATCGCTGAGAAAACACGTCGATTAGCAATCATCGGAAAAGACGAGTGAGTTCGGCTGTACCGAAGCCACAATCAAAGGTTTTTATTGAGACGATTAAACAGATACATGCAATGATTGAAACGGATTCCCTAAAGCCAGGTGATAAACTCCCTTCTGAGAGAGAATTATCAGACCGGCTCAAAGTTGGTAGGTCCTCAGTTCGTGAAGCACTAAGGGCTCTTGAACTTTTAGGTTTGATCGAAACCAAAAGAGGCGAAGGTACATTCGTTAAAGATTTTGGTGGTCACCACCTTGTTGAGCTTGTTGGAAGCTTTATTCTGCAAAATGATGAAGCAAAAGAAGATTTACTTGAGACAAGAATGTTAATCGAAGAACAGGCACTAGTCTTAGCGTGTGAAAAAATGTCAGAAACTCAAATTGAATTACTGAAGAGGCTCGTCATTGAAAAACAAGAAGATTACCATGAGACAATTATGAGGACTATCATACTTTGTTCAAATAATCGGCTCTTATTTAAGATTTGGCTTCTACTTTCTGAATATGATTCCGCATCATCAGCTGAGAGGAAAACTGTTTCAGATGAAGTCTATGAAAAACTCATTTCGTCTTTTGAACAAGGAGATCGTGAGGAATCACGTAAACTTTATCGAAAATGGAGAGGTTGAATTAATTGTCGAATGAGAGACGACAAAGTTCTACACCATCCTGCCTTGAATTTAAGTACAGTTAAAAAGAATTAATCTTGATGTTTCTAGCACTTATAAATTCATGGTATACAGTGAAACTCGCAGGGATCACGATTAAGGGAGGTTAACCGTTGTTAAAAGATTTGTTCACCAAAAAGAAAAAATATGCGACGATTCCTTCTGAACAAAGTAAGCTAGATGTTCCAGAGGGTATTATGACAAAGTGTCCAAAGTGTAAGAAGATTATGTATACAAAGGAATTAGTTAAGAATTTACGGGTTTGTATGAGTTGTGATCACCATTATTCGATGACTGCCTATGAGAGAATTGAGAGTCTATTAGATGAGGGCACATTCAAAGAATTTGATCGAGATATGATTTCAGTAAACCCATTAGGATTTCCTGATTACCTTGATAAATTAGCTAAGGACCGAGAGAAAACGGGTTTAAATGAAGCTGTTCTTACAGGTGAAGGAGAACTTGGAGGACATCCGCTAGTTATTGCAGTAATGGACTCCTCTTTCCGTATGGCTAGTATGGGTTCTGCTGTTGGAGAAAAAATAGCCAGAGCAATAGAACAAGCTATGGAGAAAAAAATCCCATTTATTGTGTTTACAGCATCTGGTGGGGCAAGAATGCAAGAAGGTATTTTAAGTCTCATGCAAATGGCGAAAATAAGTAGCGTTTTGAAAAGATTTAGTGAAGCTGGTTTGCTCTATATATCAGTCATGACCCATCCTACTACAGGTGGTGTAACAGCTAGCTTTGCCTCTTTGGGTGATTTCAATTTTGCTGAGCCTGGTGCTCTTATCGGATTTGCTGGAAGAAGAATTATCGAGCAAACAATTCGAGAAGATCTACCAGAGGACTTTCAAACGGCGGAGTTTTTATTGAAGCATGGTCAGCTTGATCGTGTCATTCACCGCTTAGAGATGAAGGAAACCTTAAACAATATTTTAGATATTCATGAGCCGGGAGGGAAGCTAGAATGCTAGGAGAATTAGAGTTTGAGCGACCGGTGACCCAATTGAAAAAAAAGATTGCAGAGCTTAAAGAGTTTACTAAGAATGCAGATGTCGATTTATCCAGTGAAATAGAGAAGCTAGAAGTAAGGTTAGAAAAACTAGAATCAGATGTTTACGGGAATTTACAGCCATGGGATCGTGTTCAAATTGCCAGACAGCCTGAACGTCCAACTACTCTGGATTACATAAAATATCTTTTTACAGGCTTTTTTGAGTGTCACGGAGACCGCTATTATGGTGACGACGAAGCAATTGTTTCGGGTATTGCGAAGTATCAAGGTTTACCTGTTACCGTTATCGGACATCAGCGTGGTAAGGATACAAAAGAAAACCTTCGTAGAAACTTCGGAATGCCACACCCTGAAGGCTACAGAAAAGCACTTCGGCTGATGAAGCAAGCAGAAAAGTTTAATCGTCCTATTATCTGTTTTTTAGATACAAAGGGTGCATTTCCTGGTAAAACAGCCGAAGAAAGAGGTCAAGGAGAGGCTATTGCCAGAAACCTTTTTGAGATGGCTGGTTTATCTGTGCCTGTTATTTGTATTGTCATCGGCGAAGGGGCAAGTGGTGGAGCATTAGCCATCGGTGTTGGGAACCATGTATTTATGCTCGAGAACTCTTGGTATTCAGTTATTTCACCAGAAGGTGCTGCTGCTCTCCTATGGAAGGATGCGGGCCTCGCAAAAAAAGCGGCAGAGACTATGAAGATCACAGCACCTGATTTGTTGGAATTAGGCGTGATTGATGATATTATTCCAGAGGTAAAAGGCGGGGCTCATCGCGATATAGCTGAGCAAGCTAATTTAGTGGATGGCTACCTGAGAAAATCCTTGAAAGAACTATTACAATTGAATGGTGAGCAGCTCCGATTGCACCGATATGAAAAATACAAAAAAATCGGTCAATATGCGTTTGTAAACGATACCATTAGCGTGAAATAAGGAAACGTGCAGCTCCTCCCCCTTGAGGAATGCACGTTTTACTTATGTTTGGCTATTGTTTTCAATTTTTCTTCATGTTATTTTTAAAACATTGGAATGAAAGAGACGCATACTTTCACATACTAGATATATATATGTACAGAATTTACCATTAAATGTATACTGGTTTTTCTTACTTTTAAAGTGAAATCGTCTCATAAAGATAAAGAGGTGGAAGAATGAAGAGAATTGCCGTTTTAACGAGTGGTGGGGACTCACCTGGTATGAATGCTGCAGTGCGTGCTGTAGTGAGAAAAGCCATTTATCACGACTTAGAGGTTTACGGGATCTATCAAGGCTACACAGGCTTAATCACAGGTCAAATCAAAAAGCTAGAGCTAGGTTCAGTGGGTGACATCATCCAACGTGGAGGAACTTTCCTCTATACAGCTAGGTCTGAAGAATTTAAGACACTTGAGGGTCAAAAAAAGGGCATTGAGCAGCTCAGAAAGCACGGCATTGAAGGAATCGTTGTGATTGGTGGCGATGGGTCTTACCGTGGAGCAGAAAAGCTGACCGAGCACGGCTTTCCATGTGTAGGTGTTCCGGGTACTATCGATAATGACATACCAGGCACAGATTTCACGATAGGTTTTGATACAGCATTAAACACGGTTATTGATGCGATAGACAAAATCCGTGATACGGCAACATCACATGAACGTACATATATTATTGAAGTTATGGGGCGGCATGCAGGAGATATTGCTCTTTGGGCAGGGCTTGCAGGTGGTGCCGAGACGATCTTAATTCCTGAAGCTGACTTCGAAATGGATGAAATCGTTTCACGCTTAAAACGTGGCCATGAACGAGGGAAGCGTCACAGTATTATTGTTGTTGCAGAAGGCGTTGGAAGTGGAGTAGAGTTTGGGAAACAAATTCAGGAGGCTACGAATTTAGAAACTCGTGTTAGTGTTCTTGGACACATTCAACGAGGAGGTTCACCAACAGCTTTCGACCGAGTGTTAGCTAGTCGATTGGGAGCACGTGCAGTTGAACTTTTAATAGAAGGTAAACAGGGTCGTGCAGTAGGAATTAGAAGTAATCAGCTTGTCGATTTCTCGATTTCAGAAGCTTTAGCACAAAAACACACTGTAGATCTTGACATGTACAAGCTCTCTACTGAGCTTTCAATTTAAAACAGATTCATATAATAAAAAGGGAAGTGTATTCATGTTACGTAAAACAAAAATCGTTTGTACAATAGGTCCTGCAAGTGAAACTGTTGAAAAGCTTATGCAGTTGATGGAAGCTGGGATGAATGTAGCAAGATTAAATTTTTCACATGGTAATTTTGAAGAGCACGGAAATAGAATTATAAACATTCGTGAGGCAGCAAAGCGAACGGGAAATACAATTGCCATTCTTTTAGATACAAAGGGTCCAGAAATCCGTACTCATACATTTGAAAATGGTTCCGCCGAGCTTGTAACTGGATCAGAGGTTTCTATTTCAGTAGAAGAGGTTGTAGGAACGGCTAATCGCTTCTCGGTCAGCTATCCAGGTCTAATTGAAGATGTTACAATAGGCTCTAGAATTTTACTTGATGATGGACTAATTGAGCTTGAGGTAATGGGTAAGGGAACAAATGAAATACTAACTAAAGTGTTAAATAGCGGAACAATTAAAAACAAAAAAGGGGTAAATGTTCCAAATGTTAAAGTTAGGTTACCTGGCATGACAGAAAAGGATGCCGATGACATTAGGTTCGGAGTAGAACAAGGAGTAGACTTTATTGCCGCATCATTTGTTAGAAGAGCTTCAGATGTTCTGGAAATAAGAGAATTACTCGAAAGCAATAGAGCTTCACATATTCAAATCATCCCTAAGATTGAAAATCAAGAAGGGGTAGACAATATTGAAGAGATACTTGAAGTATGCGATGGATTAATGGTTGCTCGTGGAGATCTTGGTGTAGAAATACCTGCTGAAGAAGTTCCACTTGTACAAAAAGACTTAATCAAAAGATGTAATGCAGTTGGGAAGCCTGTTATCACAGCAACTCAAATGCTAGATTCCATGCAAAGAAATCCAAGGCCAACAAGAGCTGAAGCTAGTGATGTTGCCAATGCAATTTTTGATGGAACAGATGCTATCATGTTGTCTGGAGAGACAGCGGCCGGCTCCTATCCAGTAGAAGCGGTAAAAACCATGCACAATATAGCTTCTAGGGCTGAACAAGCTTTACAATACCGTGAAATTCTTCAAAACAGAAGTCGCATCAGTGGTACCACGATTACAGATGCCATCGGACAATCGGTTGCTCATACGGCCTTGAACTTGGATGCAACTGCGATTGTAACACCAACAGAGAGTGGCCATACGGCTCGAATGATTTCTAAATACCGTCCGAAGGCTCCAATTATTGCCGTAACTTCTGATGAAGGTGTATCACGAAAACTGGCTTTAGTTTGGGGAGTTACGGCTAAGATTGGTGAAAAAGCAAGTACCACAGATGAAATGCTAGATATTTCTGTACAAGAATCAATCAATACTGGACTCGTCAAACATGGAGACCTCATTGTCATTACAGCGGGGGTTCCCGTAGGAGAAGCAGGAACAACAAACCTAATGAAGGTTCATGTTGTCGGAGATATCATTACTAAAGGGCAAGGAATCGGAAGAAAAACAGCTTTTGGTAAGGTTGTTGTTGCCAATACCGGTGAGGAAGCCAACGCTAAAATGTTGGATGGTGGAATCCTAGTAACGATCAATACAGATAGAGATATGATGCGTGCACTTGAAAAAGCTGGGGCACTAATTACAGAGGAAGGTGGCTTAACAAGCCATGCAGCTGTGGTGGGATTAAGCTTAGGAATTCCGGTAATAGTTGGTGTCGAAGGGGCAACAACTTTACTAAAGGATGGCCAGGATGTAACGGTAGACGCTTCAAGAGGAGCTATTTATACAGGGCATGCAAGTGTTTTGTAATACATTCATCACTCATATGATATAGTGTAGAGAAGGGTTATCCCTTCTCTTTTTTATTTATCAAAGACTTTTTAGTTATTCGGAGGAATGTAGTGATGTTTAAATTATTGCTTGCCTTGATTATTATTGTCCCTGCTATGGAAATTGGGTTACTTATCGTTGCTGGAAATGTAATAGGAACAATTCCGACAGTTTTGCTTATCATTAGTACAGGCGTTATTGGTGCTTGGCTTGCAAAGAAACAAGGACTTCGAGCCATCGGGCAAGTCCAGCAGCAAATTCAAAACGGTCAGATGCCAGGCGAAGTTATTGTAGATGGACTCTGCATCCTAGTTGGTGGTGTGCTACTTTTAACCCCAGGATTTATAACAGATACAATCGGTTTCATTTTGTTATTTCCAGGCGGTAGAAAGCTAGTGAAACCATATATTTTCAACATGATTCGCTCAATGATGAACAGGAATACAATTACTTATATAAGAAGATAGACGTCTAGAGAGGGGCCGGGTAGAGCGGGCTCTTTTTTTGTTGTAAGTAACAAACTTTTGTGAAAAAATGTCTTATCGCTGATATATTAAAATAATCGCCGATAAAACAATCAAGTGCGGAGGGCCTCTTTAATTTATCCGCATTTTTATACTTCTAACGACCTGAATTCAACTAATAACTCAAAAATTGAGCATTTCCCTTACCTATAATAAGGAATCTTGCAGTGACTTAACCCAATCCAACAAAAAAAGAGCCGACTCGCGGCTCTTTCTTCAGACTGTTTTGCTTCCTGCAATATAATTCCATAAATCTCTGAATACATTAGCAGTATGAAGTGTTTTGAAAATAACAAGAATCACTGGACCAATGATAAGACCTAGAAAGCCAAATAGCTGATAACCAACGAAAAGGGATACTAGCGTTGCAAGTGGGTCTAAACCAATACTTGATGATAATATTTTCGGCTCCATAATTTGTCTTTGCACAATAACAATCGCATATAGAACTAGTAAACCAATTGTAAACGGTACATCACCAGTGAAGAATGAATAAATGATCCATGGAACAAAAACAAGACCTGTTCCTAGGTAGGGTAGAATGTCGACGATTCCAATGATAAGAGCAATTGTAATGGCATACTCAACTCGTAAAAAGAGTAATCCAATTAAAACAATAACTGTTGTGATTGAGATTAGAGTAGCCTGAGCCTTAATGAACCCAAAAAGAGCCTTTTTCAAGTCAATAAATACTGATTTTCCACTTTCGCGTGCCTTTTTTGGAAGCAGATTAGAAGAACGTCTGTTAAGTTTCTCCCAATCCTTACTTATAAAGAAGGTAGCTAGGAGAGCGAAAATAATAACTGTCGCAGCGTTTGGAATCCAACCAACAGCTATCGGAATGCTACCTAAAATACTTTCTAGTACGCCTTTTCCGGAATTAATAATATTGCCTGCAAAGTCTTCAATGTTTGCAGTAATGGTTTCTTTTTGACCGGGATCAAGATTTTCAAACGTGTTGGCTAATTGATTGTACAAAGGAATAATTTGACCTGCAAAATATTGTTCAATATAGGTAACTAATTTTTCGAAATGCTGGGGAACACTTGTAGCTAAGTAGTTAGAACCATTAATGATTTCAGCAATTAACAAGGTTAAAAGTCCAGCAATAACTGCAAAAACGAGGGTGAGTACTAGAAAAACAGCTAAGTACCTAGGCATCTTTATTTTCTCTTCAAAAATAGTAACGAGTGGATTAATCATATAAGCAATGATTATGGCTATAATAAACGGGTATGTAACGCTTGATAAGTAGTAAAAAGCTAGAAAACCACCAATAACGACTCCAATAACTAGAAAGAATCGTAATATTTGATAAATGAGCTTGTAATTCAATTAAAATCCTCCTCTTCTACCTTATAGTAATATTTTACAATGAGATGCCAATGAAATAAAGGAAATACAGTGGATTAGGGAAGAATTTCTGTAAGAAACGAGATTTCTTGGATAACTTTTCTTGTTGCAACAAAAAAAAGTATGGTAACATGATAAAGCCTCCAATTGAAGGGAAGTGTACTGTATGTTTACGCAGCCTGTACTATTTCTGATTATTCTTTTACTTGTGGGGTTACTAGCCAAAAATCAATCATTGATCTTTTCGGTTGTCTTTTTGTTAGGTATCAAGCTTACCGGTCTAAGTGATAAACTGTTTCCTTCTATTCAAGCGAAAGGCATTAACTGGGGTGTCACGATTATTACAATCGCTGTTTTAGTACCCATTGCAACAGGAGAAATTGGGTTCAAACAGCTCGGTGAAGCGGTAAAATCAGCCTATGCATGGGTAGCTTTAGCGTCTGGTATAGCAGTTGCTCTCATTGCGAAAAGCGGATTAACGCTATTAGCCGATGACCCCCATATAACAGTTGCATTAGTTTTTGGTACGGTTTTAGCAGTTGCTTTATTTAACGGAGTAGCAGTTGGACCAATGATAGGAGCTGGTATTGCCTTTTTAGCGATGAAACTCTTGGAGCTGTTTTGATCTAAACGAGTTCAAAATATTTTACTGTAATAATAATTATATGAACTAATTGGTCCTATCAGTTCACAAAAATCTGATAATTGTTTATAATGAAGCTTAGTGATAGTGTTTGTCCAATAGGGAACACTAGACACATAGAATCAACATCCTACATCCTACATCCTACATCCTACATATTCATGATAAACTTAAAGGTAGGTTTATCACGATTTTTTGTTGTGTTATAAAATGTAAGCATTTAAGAGGGATATCAGAAATTTGGGATGGGAAAAAAATAGTAAAAAGGAGAGGTTTTTTATGACAGCAACACGAGGTCTTGAAGGCGTTGTAGCAACAACTTCGTCTATCAGTTCTATTATTGATGATGTACTTACTTATGCAGGGTATAATATTGACGACCTTGCTGAACATGCTAGCTTTGAAGAGGTGGTTTACTTACTTTGGCACGGCAAGCTACCAAACGAATCTGAGTTAGACGAATTAACGAAACAACTTGCTGAAAATGCAACACTTCCACAAGGAGTACTTGACCATTTTAAATCCTATCGAATTGACCAAGTTCATCCAATGGGTGCAATTAGAACCGCTGTCTCACTTTTAGGCCTTTATGATGAAGAAGCAGACGTGATGGAAGATGCAGCTAATTATCGTAAAGCCATCCGTCTTCAAGCAAAGCTTCCAGCAATAGTGGCTGCTTTTTCTAGAATTCGTAAAGGCTTAGACCCAGTAGCTCCTAGAAAGGATTTAGGAATTGCTGCAAATTTCGTTTATATGCTAACAGGAAATGAGCCTGATGCAGTTGCGATTGAGGCGTTAAATAAAGCATTAGTCCTTCACGCTGATCATGAATTAAATGCTTCTACTTTTACAGCACGTGTTTGTGTAGCAACGTTGTCAGATGTATATTCAGGTGTTACTTCAGCAATCGGTGCATTAAAAGGTCCTCTGCATGGTGGAGCAAACGAGGCAGTAATGAATATGCTTGCAGAGATTGGCGATGTGGAGAATGTTGAATCTTACCTTACAGAAAAATTCAACAATAAAGAAAAAATTATGGGCTTCGGACACCGTGTCTACCAAAATGGAGATCCGCGTGCAAAACATCTTAAGAAGATGTCAAAAGAGTTAACGGCTGCTACAGGCGAGCCAAAGTATTATGATATGTCTATCAAAATTGAGGAAATGGTTACCTCTCAAAAAGGAATACCTGCAAACGTTGATTTTTATTCTGCATCTGTTTACCATAGCCTAGGTATTGATCACGATTTATTCACACCAATATTCGCAGTAAGCCGAGTATCTGGATGGTTAGCTCACATTTTAGAGCAATATCAAAACAATCGTATCATCCGTCCGCGTGCAGAATATACAGGTCCAAGAAAGCAGTCTTACATTCCAATCGAGCAACGCAGCTAAATAATACAAGATTAGGTTAGATAGAGATTCTCTTTCTAACCTCTAATTACTTATAAAACATCTAACTGGGGGTAAATTTTAATGACACAAGGTGAAAAAATTACTGTATCTAATGGCGCAATAAACGTACCCAATAATCCTATTATTCCTTTTATTATAGGTGATGGAATCGGTCCTGATATTTGGGCTGCTGCTTCAAGAGTAATAGAAGCTGCAGTTGGGAAAGCATATAATGACGAGAAGAAGATTGTCTGGAAAGAAGTTTTAGCTGGAGAAAAGGCATTTAACCAAACGGGTGAATGGTTACCAAGTGAAACATTAGACGTGATTCGTGAATACATAATTGCTATTAAAGGACCGTTAACAACTCCAATTGGTGGAGGAATTCGTTCACTAAACGTAGCTCTTCGACAAGAATTAGATTTATATACTTGCTTACGTCCTGTTCGTTATTTCCAAGGTGTTCCTTCACCTGTAAAGCGTCCAGAAGATACGGATATGGTAATATTCCGTGAAAATACTGAAGATATTTATGCTGGTATTGAATATGCAAAAGGCTCTGAAGGAGCTAAGAAATTAATTGATTTCCTACAGAATGAATTAGGAGTAAACAAAATTCGATTCCCAGAAACTTCTGGAATCGGAATTAAGCCTGTTTCAGAAGAAGGAACTAAGCGTTTAGTTCGTGCTGCAATTACTTATGCAATTGCTGAAGGACGTAAATCAGTGACACTTGTACACAAAGGTAACATCATGAAGTTCACTGAAGGTGCATTTAAGACTTGGGGTTATGAATTAGCTGAGCAAGAATTTGGTGACAAAGTATTTACATGGAGTGAGTACGATCGTATCGTTGAATCTCATGGAAAAGAAGCAGCGAACAAAGCTCAAGCTGATGCAGAAGTTGCTGGTAAAATTGTAATTAAGGATTCAATTGCTGATATTTTCTTACAACAAATCCTAACTCGTCCAAGTGAATTTGACGTTGTTGCAACACTAAACCTAAACGGTGACTATATTTCTGATGCATTAGCTGCTCAAGTTGGCGGAATTGGTATTGCTCCAGGAGCAAACATTAACTACGAGACTGGACATGCTATCTTTGAAGCAACACATGGTACGGCTCCAAAGTATGCAGGACTAGATAAGGTTAATCCTTCTTCCGTTTTATTATCTGGAGTATTAATGCTAGAGCATCTAGGATGGAACGAAGCGGCAAAGCTTGTTATGGATTCCATTGAAAAAACAATTGCCTCAAAAGTAGTAACGTATGACTTTGCCCGTTTAATGGATGGTGCGACAGAAGTGAAATGTTCTGAGTTTGCAAATGCATTAATTGAAAACATGGCGTAAGCTTTTCCACAGCTACCTCGGGTCAAATGAGGTAGCTACTCTTTCATAAGAATTACACGAGGGGGATCTTATAATGGCTGGAATTAAACGTAGAAAGATTTCTGTAGTTGGTGCTGGTTTTACTGGGGCGACAACTGCTCTAATGGCTGCTCAAAAAGAACTTGGCGATGTTGTTTTAGTTGATATTCCTCAACTAGAAAACCCGACTAAAGGGAAAGCGTTAGACATGCTAGAAGCTAGCCCGGTTCAAGGTTTTGATGCATTTATTATGGGTACGTCTGATTATGCGGACACTGCAAATTCAGACATCGTTGTCATTACTGCTGGTATTGCTCGAAAGCCTGGTATGAGTCGTGATGATCTTGTGAATACAAATGCGAAAATCATGAAGAGTGTAACCAAAGAAATCGTGAAGCACTCACCTGATTGCGTGATTATTGTTTTAACTAACCCAGTTGACGCGATGACTTACACTGTATATAAAGAGTCTGGATTCCCTAAGAACCGTGTAATTGGACAATCAGGTGTGCTTGATACTGCACGTTTCCGTACATTCGTAGCTCAAGAATTAAACCTTTCTGTTAAAGATGTAACAGGATTTGTTCTTGGTGGTCACGGTGATGATATGGTACCTTTAGTTCGTTATTCATATGCTGGAGGTATTCCATTAGAAACATTAATCCCGAAGGATCGTCTTGAGCAAATTGTAGAGCGAACTCGCAAAGGTGGCGGCGAAATCGTTAACCTTCTTGGTAATGGGAGTGCATACTATGCACCAGCTGCTTCGATCGTAGTTATGATTGAAGCAATCCTAAAGGATCAAAGGCGTATTCTTCCTACAGTTGCCTATCTAGAAGGAGAATATGGCTTTACCGACTTGTACTTAGGAGTTCCTACTATCATTGGTGGAAATGGACTAGAGAAAATAATAGAGCTAGACTTAACAGAAGATGAGAAGAAAGCTTTATCTCAATCTGTTGAATCTGTGAAGAGTGTAATGAGCGTTTTACCATAAGCTTCTAAAGCTTGTTGATAGAATTACTAAAAACGGGGGATTATTTCCCCGTTTTTTTACAAATTCAGTGAAAGCGATTTCATTAAATGAAAAGTTGACCGATATGGGGGACATCTACATGTTACTAGGGAAAAAAAGAAAACTGGGTCGTAGAATCGAAGAAATGACTATCGGTGAAAAGCTCATTCTCACTGAAAAAATAGAAGATAAGGATTTACTCTTATATTTAGGTTTAACGAATGACTCGAATCCACTTTTTATTCAGCACGACTATGCATCACAAACTCCTTATAAGAAACCTATCGTTCCGAGCATCATGCTAACCGGGATCATTTCGGCTGCCGTATCGAAGTATTTACCAGGACCGGGTAGTATGATTATCGAGCAGCATATTCGTTTTTTAAAACCTGTTTATCATTATGCGACTATCCAATTTTTACTTGAAGTAACTGCAATAAACATGAAGAATGACGAAATTGAAATCACTGTAAAGGCAACAGATGAAGAAGAGAAGGTTGTAATAGAAGGAAATATAAAAGTTTCTCCTCCCGTCCTTATAGAAACTCTGACTGGGAAAGCACTGGAAAACTTCTAGCCAAATCCAATTTTTGAGAAGGCGGAAGCTTTCTTTTTTTTGATTAAAAAGGAATGTAAAACACAGAATTTGGATTAATTTAGCTTAACACCGATTTATCCAGAAAATCGCTGATAAATTCGGAAAATCGCTGATATATCCGGGAAATCGCCGATATATCCGAAAAATCGCTGATATATCCGAAAAATCTCTGATATATCCGAAAAATCTCTGATATATCCGAAAAATCGCTGATATATCCGGAAAATCGCTGATATATCCGGAAAATCGCCGATATATCCGGAAAATCGCTGATATATCCAAATAATCGCTAATATATCCGGAAAATCGCTGATATAACCGAAAAATCGCTGATATATCCGAAAAATCGCTGATAAATTCTGAAAATCGCTGATATATCCGGAAAATCGCCGATATATCCGAAAAATCGCTGATATATCCGAAAAATCGCTGATATATCCAGAAAATCGCTGATATATCCGAAAAATCGCTGATATATCCGAAAAATCGCTGATATATCCAGAAAATCGCTGATATATCCGAAAAATCGCTGATATATCCAGAAAATCGCTGATATATCCGAAAAATCGCTGATATATCCGGAAAATCGCTGATATATCCAAATAATCGCTAATATATCCGGAAAATCGCTGATATAACCGAAAAATCGCTGATATATCCGAAAAATCGTCGATATATCCGAATAATCGCAGATATATCCGGAAAATCGCCGATATAACCGAAAAATCGCCGATATATCCGAAAATTCGCTGATATATCCGGAAAATCGCTGATATATCCAAATCATCGCAGATATATCCGGAAAATCGCTGATATATCCGGAAAATCGTCGATATATCCGAAAAACCGCTGATATATCCGGAAAATCGCCGATATATCCGGAAAATCGCCGATATATCCGAAAAACCGCTGATATATCCGGAAAATCGCTGATATATCCAAATAATCGCAGATATATCCGGAAAATCGCCGATATAACCAAATAAAAGCTGATAAAGGTATTACTCACCATAAATCAACCCACATTTGTTAAGGAGATGATCTTTTTTATAGGAAAGGTTCCTATTTCGTAAAAATATCTGACAAACAAAGGTTGAATGAGACACAATTTGATACATTAAGAACATTTTAGGTGGATACTTTCACCCATAATAAGAATTATCGACAGATTCACTAAGGATCAATATTTTCCTCCTTAAACGAACGCCTTACTGGAAAAAACGCAATTGTGAGTATATTCCTCTTTAAAGCTAAGAAACTACATTTGGCTAATTTTGCTGGAAAAACTTTGTGAATACTGACTTTTCATAGTATGATGGAAGAAAATAATGAATCTTGTATTAAAATCGGAAATTTTAGTCTAGGTTGGAGGATCTCATGAACAAAAAAGTACTCGTTGTGGATGATGAACAATCGATTGTTACGTTGCTACAATATAATTTACAGCAAGCTGGTTTTGACGTAATTACAGCAATGGACGGGGAAACAGGGAAAAACATGGCCATTGAAGAACAACCAGATATTATGGTGCTTGATTTAATGCTACCCAAAATGGATGGTATTGAAGTGTGTAAGCAACTTCGTCAGTTGAAAGTCATGACACCGATCTTAATGCTGACAGCAAAAGATGATGAATTTGATAAAGTATTGGGCTTAGAGCTTGGTGCTGATGATTATATGACGAAGCCATTTAGTCCTCGAGAAGTGGTTGCACGAGTGAAGGCGATCCTAAGACGAACACAGTTTGTCAATGAACCAGAATCAAAGGATCAGGATTACTCTGAAAAAATTTCTATTGTTGATCTGAAAATTTTGCCTGAACATTATGAGGCCTATTTCTGTGAGGAAAGACTAGAACTAACTCCTAAAGAATTCGAATTACTTGTGTATTTAGCTAAGCACAAAGGGCGCGTACTAACGAGGGATCAACTGTTAAGTGCTGTTTGGAACTATGATTTTGCTGGTGACACAAGGATTGTTGATGTACATATTAGTCATTTACGTGAAAAGATTGAACGTAATACGAAAAAGCCTATCTATATAAAAACAATCCGCGGTTTAGGGTATAAGCTCGAGGAGCCAAAGGTGGATGAATAAATTTCGTTCCAGATTAATATTTGGTCTCATTACGTTAATATTAATCGTCATGCTGGGATTAGGAATTATTTTAGGGCAATTATTTAAAAGCTTTTACACAGGAACATTTAATCAAAGATTAGAAAAGGAAGCAAATTTAGTTGCGTTATTAATTGAGGAAAAAGGGATTACTGATACTACATTACAAGCACAAATTCGTAAAATTGGTGATGCACTGAGTTCCAGAGTTACTGTCATGGGGGCAAACGGTGAGATCATTTTAGATTCAGATAAACCACCGGGGTTTGTATCTAGAGATACCTTGGAAAAATATGAAGGAATTCTAAAGGATCGATCCGAGGAAAATAAACCATTCCATGTCATTGATGAAAAGAAGGATCAATTCTACTATGTGGTTCCTTTAGAAGAAACTGATTTCCTAGTTGAAGGGTATCTATTACTAAGTTTATCAGTGGACTCCTTAAAAAAAATCAATCAACAAATTTGGGGTTTACTGATTAGTAGCCTTGGTTTAGCATTCATCGTGATTTTACTTTTAGGAACTAGGATAACCAGGCACTATATTAAACCGATTGAGGCAGCCACAATTGTGGCAACAGAGCTTGCAAAAGGAAATTATAAAGCCAGAACCTATGAAGAACACTTGGATGAAACAGGGATGCTTAGTCAGTCGATAAATATACTTGCGCGTAACCTTCAAGATATGGCCAAAGCACAAGAAATGCAGCAAGATCGACTTACAACCCTTATTGAAAGTATGGGTAGTGGGTTGATTCTAATTGATGGTAGAGGTTACATTAATCTCATTAATCGTACATACAAAGAAATTTTTAATGTTGACCCAATTGATTATCTTTATCGACTTTATTACGAGGCCATTTTGCATAAAGAGATTATCTCATTAGTTGAAGAAATTTTTATGACTGAAGTCAAGGTACGTAAGCAAATGCTTCTTTCTTTTGAAATTGAGAGAAAGCATTTTGAAGTTTATGGGGCACCTATCATCGGAACAAATGATGAATGGAAAGGTATCGTTCTCGTATTCCATGACATTTCAGAAATTAAAAAGCTAGAGCAGATGCGTAAAGATTTCGTAGCGAATGTTTCTCATGAATTAAAAACACCGATTACCTCAATTAAAGGGTTCTCTGAAACCTTATTAGACGGTGCGATGAAGGATGAGAAGCTTACAGAAAACTTTCTAACCATCATATTAAAAGAAAGTGATCGTTTACAAAGTTTAATTCAAGACCTTCTTGATCTATCCAAAATGGAACAGCAAGGCTTCTCCATTAACTGGCAAAAGGTTGATTTAAAAGAAGTCCTTGAAGAAATCATTGTGATGCTCAAAGGAAAAGCAGAAGATAAACAGATTTCTCTTGAACTTCATGTAAAAGAGAGAACCATTATTGATGGTGATCTTTACAGACTCAAGCAAATTTTTATCAATCTCATCAACAATGCAATTGCCTATACTCCATCGAATGGCGTGGTGATTGTTTCATTAGAAAATCATCAGAATCAAACACATGTAAAAGTAGCGGACAATGGGATTGGAATCACTGAAGATGAATTACCACGTATATTCGAACGCTTTTATAGAGTAGATAAAGCAAGAACGAGAAACTCAGGTGGGACAGGGCTCGGTCTTGCTATAGTCAAACACTTAGTTGAAGCCCACCATGGAAGAGTTGCAGTAAGAAGTAAGCAAGGAAAAGGAACTACATTTACAGTCAAATTTCAAAAGAATTTAATTAAGTAGGGAAACATTTACAATAACTTAATGGTGAATTCATTTTTCCTTCATATACAATATATACTATTGAAATGAAACCCCTTCATCCAAGGAGCCAATCATTTTGACGAGACGAACTTGTTCGCTCTCGTCCTTTTTTTATTTTATAAATAAGCAAAGTTAATTAGCCTTTTTTTGAAACCAAATGCATTCTCAAAACGTAAATAGTAGGACATAAGAATTAGGGGGATTAAATCTATGAGTATAAGACGTCTTTTAAATATAACTGGATTAGGTCTTGGGATTATCATCCTAGGAATTATTGGGTTCACTTCATGGTACACCGTGGATGAATCAGATCAAGCAGTCATCTTAACATTAGGAAGAGTAGACACTTCTGTAATGGAATCCGGCCTACACTTCAAACTACCTTGGCCAATTCAAGATGTTGAAAAACTATCTAGAGAAACATTCAGTTTACAATTTGGATATAAAGAGGAAGACGGAAAAGTAACGGAATACCCAGAGGAAACAAAGATGATAACTGGGGATGAAAATATTGTGCTCGCTGACTTGGTTGTACAATGGAAAATTACAGAACCATCAAAGTACCTGTTCAACTCTGTGGACCCAGAGATTATTCTATACAATGCGACCTCTTCCTCCCTACGAAGTATTATAGGTGGTTCAAAAATAGATGACGCTTTAACATCTGGAAAAGCAGAAATTGAAGCTGAGGTTAGAGAGTTATTAGCTGTACTTATAGAGAAGTATGATATTGGAATTTCAATTGCTACTGTTAAGCTACAGGATGTTGAATTACCGAATGAAGAGGTAAGAAGAGCTTTTACCAATGTAACAGACGCACGTGAAACGATGAATACAAAGATAAACGAGGCTAATAAATATTCAAACAAAAGAAGCCAAGAAGCTGAAGGAGAAAAGGACGCTCTAATTTCCAAAGCGGAGGGTGACAGAACAGCCCGTATTGAGCAAGCTCGAGGAGATGTGGCTCAATTCAATGCGATCTACACGGAATATGTGAAAGCGCCTGAAATTACTAGAAAAAGACTTATACTAGAAACACTAGAGTCTGTTCTACCTAATGCAGAAATCTACATCATGAATGATGATGGTAACACGATGAAATATTTCCCGATTCGCCCTTTAGATGGGCAAACTCAAACACCACCAGCACCAGCAGTAACAGAAGGGAGTGAAAAAAATGACTGATCAAAACGTTATCAATATTAATGAGAAGAAACCACCAGAGTGGAAAAAATATACAAAAGCAGGATTATTCTTAATTATTCTATTTGTTTTATTTCTTACATTAATCACTAATTTATTCATCGTAAAAGAAGGTGAGTATAAAGTAATTCGGCAGTTTGGTGAAGTCATTGATTTCATTCCAACCCCAGGATTAGCCTATAAAATCCCATTTATCCAAACCGTTGAAACACTTCCAAAATACCAAATGGTTTTTGAGGTTCAGAAAGAGGAAATAAATACAAAAGATAAAAAGCGTATGACAATTGATAACTATGCTGTATGGCAAATTGAAGATCCAAAGAAAATGATCTCAAATGCAAGAAGCGTAGTAAATGCTGAAACAAAGATGGGCGAATTTATTTTCTCCGTCGTTCGTGCAGAACTTGGTCAGTTAAACTATGATGAAATAATAAACGATGAAAAATCCTCAAGAGGTAGCTTGAATGACCGTGTGACGGAGCGAGTAAATGACTTACTTAAAGAAGCGAACTACGGGATTTCTGTGACAGACGTAAGAATTAAACGCATAGATCTTCCATCAGAAAACGAACAATCTGTTTTTACAAGAATGGTTTCAGAGCGTGAATCGACAGCACAACAATATTTATCAATGGGGGACGCTGAGAAAAACCGATTGATTGCCAATACGGATAGAGAAGTAACGGAACTACTAGCCAAAGCAAAAGCTGATGCTGAATTAATACGTTCAGAGGGTGAAGCTCAAGCTGCAAGAGTTTATAATGAAACATATAGTCAAGATCAAGTATTCTATGACTTATATCGTACACTTGAGTCTTATAAGAAAACAATTAATGGCGAAACAGTGATCATCATTCCTTCAGATTCACCTTACGCTAGAATTCTAACTGGAAATTTAGACTAGAACCTATCCTGCCATTTTCCTTTCAAAACTATCTCATGATAGAATAAGGAAAATGGCTTTTATTATTGAGAGGCAACTCGGGGTAGGGCAGCCAAGCACGAAAACCAATTTTAAAAACAAGGCTGTTTTCGTAAACTTTGTTGCTATTAACCAAAACGAGGAGTGGTTGATTGGAACGAGAGGATGCACCATTGCCCGGGGCGGGCGATAAAGGAAGGTTGTTTTTCACTATCGTGAAAAAACCTATCTCAGCGCCATGCGCCTCTCGTGAGTCTCACCTGTCCCGCTGCTCTAAGCGGGAGTCTCGCACCTTCCGCTCCAATCAACATATTTATCAACGCGTTGCTTTCACTAACTCATATCTAAAATCAACAATCTTTTAGAAAAGAGCAAAAACCAAAAACCAAAACAGTACATATTTAAAATACATAGCACTTAAAAAAGAAGTGGAGATGGTTACTATGACTAAAAAGGTTGTACTAATTGATGGAAATAGCTTAGCTTATAGGGCATTCTTTGCCTTACCCTTATTGAATAATGATAAAGGTGTACATACAAACGCGATATATGGATTCACGATGATTTTATTAAGAATTCTAGAAGAAGAGAAACCGAGTCATATGTTAGTAGCCTTTGATGCGGGAAAAACGACATTTCGACATACTACGTTTAAGGAATATAAAGGTGGCAGACAGAAAACTCCACCCGAGCTTTCTGAGCAAATGCCATTCATTCGAGAGCTACTGGATGCCTATCAAATTAAACGTTATGAGCTTGAAAACTATGAAGCTGATGATATTATTGGAACGTTATCAAAGATAGCCGAAGAATCGGATACAGAAATAAAAATCATTACAGGAGACAAAGATCTTTTACAATTAGTCTCCGAAAAAACGACTGTTGACATCACTCTAAAAGGAATTACAGAGGTAGATTCCTACACGCCTGGCTTCCTAGATGAAAAGTTAGGAATTACTTCAAGTCAAGTGATTGATATGAAGGGACTAATGGGAGATAACTCAGATAATATCCCAGGAGTACCTGGCGTTGGAGAAAAGACAGCGATTAAGCTGTTAAAAGAATATGGAACCGTAGAAAATATGTATGAGCATCTTGATGAGTTAAAAGGGAAGTTAAAAGAGAAGCTTGAAGAAAATAAAGAGCAAGCATTAATGAGTAAAGAACTAGCAACTATATTCCGTGAAACACCAATCACCATGACATTGGATGAACTTGCATACGATGGCTATGACGAGCAAGCCGTTATTTCACTGTTTAAAGAGCTTAATTTTCAAACATTGCTAGATAAAATGAATGTAGGAGAAGTCGAAGAAAAGGTTGAATTAACAGAGATTTCTTTCGAACATGTCGATGCGATTCATAAAGAGATTTTAACAGAAGAAGCTACATTATTTGTTGAAATTATGGACGTGCATTATCATCAGGCTGACATTCAAGGGTTTGCTATTGTAAATGAAAATGGAAACTATTATATCCCCACAGACGTTGCCCTAAGTTCTGAGGAATTTAAGACATGGGCTAGTGACGAAACGAATAAAAAGACTCTTTTTGATGGAAAAAAAGCCATTGTGGCACTTCAATGTAAGGGCATTGAATTAAAGGGAATAGATTTTGATTTAATCATAGCTTCATATATCCTAAATCCTGCAGAAGCAACCGAGGATCTAGCTGTTATTGCAAAGAAGAAAGGATTTTTTCAACTACAATCTGATGAGTCTGTATTCGGGAAAGGCGCAAAACGAAAAGCTCCAGATGAATTGCTGCATAGTGAGCACATAATTAGAAAGGCTATTGCCCTACGAGAGCTTCGTGAGCAGTTTGAAGCGGAGTTAAAGGAAAATCAGCAGTTAGAACTATATGAGCATCTTGAGTTACCGTTGTCATTTATCTTAGCTGAAATGGAGTGCACGGGGATAAAAGTAGATAAGAAGAGACTAGAGGATATGAGAGATGAACTTTCAATACGCTTAGCTCAGCTTGAAAAGGAAATCTATGAATTCGCTGGTGAAATCTTTAATATTAACTCTCCAAAACAGTTAGGAACGATTCTTTTTGAAAAATTAAACTTACCAACTGCTAAAAAGACAAAGACTGGTTATTCTACTTCAGCTGACATATTAGAAAAGCTAGAAGGAGAACATGAAATTATCCGGGCGATTTTAACGTACCGTCAATTAGGTAAATTAAATTCCACGTATTTAGAAGGCTTACTAAAAGTCATCAATAAAGAAACGGGTAAAGTGCATACGAGATTCAATCAAGCTCTTACTCAAACAGGTAGACTAAGCTCGATTGATCCAAACCTTCAAAATATCCCAATTCGTTTAGAAGAAGGTCGTAAAATAAGACAAGCCTTTGTTCCCTCACACGAAGATTGGGTCATCTTTGCAGCGGATTATTCACAGATTGAGCTTAGAGTCTTAGCTCATATAGCTAATGATGAAAAGCTGATAGATGCTTTTCAAAATGATTTAGACATTCATACGAAGACAGCGATGGATGTATTTAAGGTCAAGGCAGAAGAAGTTACGTCTGATATGAGAAGACAAGCAAAGGCTGTTAACTTTGGAATTGTTTATGGCATTAGTGACTATGGCTTATCACAAGGGCTAAACATTACGAGAAAAGAGGCTGCTACTTTTATTGAGCGGTACTTAGAAAGTTATCCAGGAGTTCAGGAATATATGAAGGATATTGTCCATGAAGCAAAGCAAGCAGGGTTTGTAAGCACACTGATGCAGCGACGTCGATATATCCCTGACATAACAAATAGAAACTTTAACTTAAGAGGTTTTGCAGAAAGAACAGCTATGAATACTCCTATTCAAGGAAGTGCGGCGGACATTATAAAAAAAGCAATGATTGATTTAGCATTTGCATTAAAAGAGGAAGGCCTCAAGGCTAAACTTCTATTACAAGTACACGATGAACTTATTGTAGAGGCTCCTGTTAATGAAATCGAAGCGTTAAAGGAACTCATTCCTAGGGTCATGGAACATGCCCTTGAGCTAAAGGTTCCATTAAAGGTTGATTATGCTTATGGTCCGTCATGGTATGAAGCGAAATAAACGTTTCGTTGAAAGGAATTGAGAATGTGCCAGAGTTACCAGAAGTCGAAACAGTGCGGAGAACCTTGCTAGAGCTTGTCAAAGGAAAAACGATACAAAAGGTTGAAGTATTTTGGCCGAAAATGATCAAAAGGCCAGAACAAGTCGAGCAATTCACAGATGCCTTAGTCGGTCAAACGGTTGGCGATATTGAACGAAGAGGGAAGTTTTTAAAGTTTCTGTTCAATGATTATGTACTAGTCTCGCATTTAAGAATGGAGGGACGATACGGAGTATACCTTGCTGATGAACCCTAAGATAAACACACTCATGTTTTGTTTACCTTTACGGATGGCTCTCAGCTTCGTTATCGAGATGTCCGCAAATTTGGAACGATGCATCTTTATCTAGCAGGGGATGAGGAAAAGGACTCTCCACTTACACAGCTTGGACCTGAACCTTTTTCGCATGATTTTTCGGTACAGCATTTACTGGATGGATTAACAAAGTCAAATCGGAAAATTAAAGTGGTCTTATTAGATCAAAAGCTGGTTGTAGGTCTAGGGAACATTTATGTTGACGAAGCTTTATTTAGATCAGGAATTCACCCAGAACGCGCAGCTAATTCTTTAACAAGAAAAGAAGTGGAAGGTCTTCATAGAGAGATCGTTGCGACTCTATCGGAAGCTGTTGAAAAAGGTGGAAGTACCGTTCGCTCCTATGTTAATACACAAGGGCAAATAGGCATGTTTCAGCTTGATCACCTCGTATATGCACGTAAGGGTGATCCATGTAAAAGTTGCGGTACAGAGATTGAGAAGCTAGTTGTAGGAGGACGAGGAACTCATATCTGTCCTATTTGCCAGAAAAACTAAATCACTTTAACAATGGATGGGCTCCTTCCATATACTATCTTAGTTGATAAATGGAAGGAGCACTGATTATGTTACAATCCATCTCTCTCATCCTGCTTGCATTTGCTGTTAGCTTAGACAGCTTTAGCGTTGGTTTTACTTATGGCCTACGAAAAATGCATATGCCGTTGCGTTCTATACTTGTCATTGCCCTATGTTCAGCTTTAACGCTGATTTTAGCAATGGGAGTAGGGAGTCTCATATCCTTAGTCCTCTCTCCAGAATGGGCAGAAAAAATTGGTGGTATTGTCTTGGTAGGAATTGGGGCTTGGGTCTTATTTCAATTTTTTCGACCTGAGAAAGAACAAGATGAAACCAAAGAAAAAGCATTGATTGTCAAATTTGAAATTAAAGCTTTAGGTGTTGCTATTCACATTTTGCGAAAACCAATGGCAGCAGATATTGACAAATCCGGCGCTATAACTGGGATTGAAGCGTTGTTGTTAGGTGTTGCACTATCACTTGATGCATTTGGAGCTGGTATTGGTGCTGCATTATTAGGTTATTCCCCATATATAATGGCTCTTTTAGTTGCAACAATGTCTTCTCTTTTTTTGTTTTTAGGGTTAAAAGGCGGTCAACTTTTTTCAAATAACAAATGGATTCAAAAGTTCTCATTTCTACCAGGACTATTGCTCATCATGATTGGGATCTGGAAACTATAATCGGAGGCATTAAATGGGTGTAACAATTGGTTTAACTGGTGGAATTGCCAGCGGGAAAAGTACAGTATCTAACATGCTTAGAGAATTAGGTTTTCCAATCATTGATGCGGATATTATTGCAAGAGAAGTAGTCGTTAGGGGTGAGCCTGCCTATGAAGCAATTATTGCAGTGTTTGGAAATGAAGTTGTAGAGCAAGATGGTACTATCGACCGAGCAAAGATGGGTTCCATTATTTTTCAAGATGAGGAAAAGCGGAAAATGTTAAATAGCATCGTTCATCCTGCAATCAGAAAAAGAATGACGGATCAAAAAGAGCAGTATTTACATTCTGGGTTTGAAACAGTCATTTTAGATATACCATTATTGTTTGAAAGTAAACTTACTTATATGGTGAATAAGACCATCGTTGTTTATGTTGATTTTGATTTACAGCTTGATCGATTAATGACAAGAAACTCATTAACAGAAGCAGAAGCAAGGGCAAGAATTAGTTCTCAGATGCCTTTACTAGAAAAAAAAGAATTGGCCGACGATGTGATTACGAATAATGGAACTCTACAAGAAACAAAAAAACAACTCATGGAAATTCTAAAAAAATGGAATGTAAATTAACTTGCCAATACTGGCAAGTTTTTTTATTGGGTTCAATCTACAAAAAGAAGGTTTACAAAAAAAAATATGATCAAAATGTAAACGTTTTATGTTATACTAATTACAAGAAAAAGAATATAAAGTATAACATATATAAGGGAGACGAAGACATGAGAGGAAGAATAGCAATCAATGGGTTTGGCCGTATTGGGAGAATGGTGTTTAGAAATGCAATCCAAGAGGACAATTTAGAGATTGTTGCGATCAATGCAAGCTATCCAGCAGAGACGCTAGCTCATATGATCAAGTATGATACAATACACGGAAAATTCGTAGGAGAAGTTATTGCAGAAGATGGAGCCTTAATTGTAAATGGAAAACGAGTACAACTGTTAAGCTCAAGAGATCCTCTGGAATTACCTTGGAAGGATCTAAATATTGATATTGTTATTGAAGCAACTGGTAAATTTAATTCAAAGGAAAAGGCCATGCTCCATGTAGAAGCAGGTGCAAAGCGTGTAATCTTAACTGCCCCAGGTAAAGAAGAAGACATCACCATTGTTATGGGAGTAAATGATCACGAACTAGATATTGAACAGCACATTGTGATTTCAAATGCTTCTTGTACGACAAATTGCCTAGCCCCTGTTGCGAAAATTTTAGATGAACAGTTTGGAATTGACAATGGTTTAATGACTACGATTCACTCTTACACAAATGATCAGAAAAATATAGATAACCCACATAAGGACCTGCGTCGGGCTAGAGCTTGTGCTCAGTCAATCATACCGACAACAACTGGTGCAGCAAAAGCACTTGCAAAGGTATTACCAAGCTTACAAGGGAAGCTACATGGAATGGCATTAAGAGTCCCAACACCTAATGTATCATTAATAGATTTAGTCGTTGATGTAAAAAGAGATGTTACCGTTGAGGAAATAAATGAAGCCTTTATTACAGCGTCAGTTGGATCTCTCCGTGGAGTTCTTGACTTTACAATTGAGCCGCTTGTATCGGTCGATTTTAATACAAATTCACATTCAGCCATAATTGATGGTTTATCAACAATGGTAATGGGGAACAGAAAAGTAAAGGTGTTAGCATGGTATGATAACGAATGGGGCTATTCTTCAAGAGTAGTTGATTTAGCGAAGCTTGTCTCAAATCAACTGTTAAAGCTTAAAACAGTATCAGCTATTTAACCTTATACACCTGATGATTCGAGGCCACTGAAAAAGTCCTCTTCATACATGGCCGTTTTCGCATACTTTGTTGATTATTGACTTTATAGAGCCTGTTCAAAAAGGAGGACAAAAAGAGCAAAGAAGTTCAAGGAAGCGAAGTCTTGAGCTTCCTGCACGTATGTTTTGTATACGTGAGGAGCGGAAAGACGAGCTGACGAAGAAATTCGAAGCTATTTTTGCCGGACTTTTTGAACATCCTCTTATAGAGACTTTTAACCATGTCTGTTGATTTCCGTTGCAGGTACTCGCTTTCCGCGGGGCGGGCCGTGAGCCTCCTCAGCGCACTAGCGCCTGCGGGGTCTCACCTGTCCCGCAGCTCTAAGCAGGAGTCTCGCACCTTCCACTACAATCAACAATGTTCAATAAGGATAGTTTCTAAAAATAACAAACTTACGAAAAGAGACTAAGACAAAAAGGTATACTCCTCAAATAACTGAGAGAAGTATATCTCAAAAAAGTATCATAGCTGGTGTGGATGTTGAAACGATCATCGGGGATGCAGCCTATTCAGAAAAAGGAAATATTCAATATACAAATGATCATCAAATGAAATTAGTAGCCAAATTAAACCCTTCTGTAACACAAGGAATGCGAAAAAAGGAAGATGAGTTTGACTTTAATAAGGATGCAGGGATGTATGTAAGGCAGGACATATGGCAATAAGAAAAGCTAGACAAGGAAAAAAAGATGTAGCCAAAAATCAAGTGGAAACCTATTATTTCGACATAGAAAATGTAAACACTGCCCATTTAAAGAAGGGTGTTATAAAGAAAATGCGAAAAGCAAAAGTTATTCTGTGAGTATTAAATCAGATGTACATACAGAACAAATTAAGTTTCAAGAAAGCGACTATTTTAAAGAAAAGTCTAAGGAAAGATATAAAATAGAAGCAAAAAACAGCGAACTAAAACGCAGACACGGGTATGATGTTGCATCATACCCGTGTCTAGTTGGCATGGAATTACAAGGAGCCTTGGCAATATTCACTGTAAACTTAAAACGAATTATGAAGTTGATAGGCGAATAAGGAGGAAACGTATCGCTAAATCATAAGCAAAAAAGACGACTTTTATCCATTTAATGGATATATAGTCGTCTTTTTTTTTTTAACCTCTTCTTTAAACTAAAAAACGTAAGTTTTTCAGTGGCCTCGATGATTCAGGTGTTTTTTTAAAAATATCAGAATTTATATGGGCTGGTGCATCTGAATCCGGCTCCAGCGCCCAGTCCCTCGAGGTCAAATAACCTCAAGACAAAAAAGCAAAAGGTAAAAAGCGCCTTTGTGTCTTCTTGAACATTTGCTATGCCTGAAGGCTAAACGGGGTGCTTGCGCCTTTTGTTCACCCTAGAATTTCTATGTTGATTATCATTGGGGTTTCATCAGGAGGGCGGAGTTGAGTGAATTTGTATGATTTTCCGATCTTAAATGTTATTTCGGCAAGCCACTAACCTGTCATATCGTTCAATAGTTCCCCATTTTACTAAGTTTTACTTAGTTTTGAACAATTTAAAAGTAAAAGTAATAGTACATAGAAGAGCAGTCCTTTTACTTTTTTTTTGACCATTTGTTAGTGCCTGTTAGACGGTCAACCTGTGCCATCTTTTCTAGTTAAATTAGACTTCTAGAGAAACATTTTTTGGGGATTAGAAAGCAGTTTTTTCTTCTATATAACTGAATAAATAGGGGGATTAGACACAGTTAGTAATTGTCCAATTTACGACACAATTCAAAAAAACTGAATTCTCTTGTTGCAAATAAAATTTAAACAAAGTATACTATGATTCGTGAACTTCTTAAATATTGCTTCGGTAATGAAGCTACTTAAAGGGTTAGGACCTCCTTGGACTAACTTTCCCCCGTGGTAGTTAAACATACCGTTTGCGAAAGAATTCATGTACACCTAAATCAAAGGGGGAAATAAAATGGATACAATGGGTCGTCATGTAATTTCAGAACTTTGGGGTTGCGAATTTGAAAAATTAAATGATGTTAATTTTATTGAAAAGACGTTTGTTAATGCAGCACTTAAATCTGGTGCTGAAGTCAGAGAAGTAGCTTTTCACAAGTTTGCTCCTCAAGGTGTAAGTGGTGTTGTAATTATCTCTGAATCCCACTTAACCATCCACAGCTTTCCAGAGCATGGCTATGCAAGCATTGATGTGTATACTTGCGGTCATTTAGATCCGAACATAGCTGCAGACTTTATTGCAGAGGCACTAGGAGCACAAACGCGTGAGAACATTGAAATTCCACGAGGAATGGGTCCAGTTCAAGTAAAGCAAGCTAAAGTTAAAGCACTATAAGAAAAATGAACTTGTAAAAGAGGTGTGAATTCTACACCTCTTTTTTTAATAGGTTATACTATATTTAAAAACATAATAGAAAGTAGGTTGGTTTTAATATGAGCCTTTTTCGTTCGATTCAACAATTTTTCTCAAATCACTTTGAAACTGGGGAGAGAGAAGAGAACCCCATGCTACGGACACACTATTATAAAGCGACAACCTCAAACGCACTTAAGATTATTCAAGAACAACTAGCCAATATGCCAGGATTTAAAATTACATCTGTCTCTAGTGAACACGGTGAAATTAGCGTAGAGGTTACTTCACCCAAGAGGGCATTTATCGTTGTGTCTGTTGTGTCGGTTAGACCTCTTGAAACTGCGGTAGACTTCTCTGTTACCTCAGAAAGTGCATTCAGCTTTGGTTACAGTCGCGTTATCATCGGTAAGCTTTACAAAGTGTTAAATGAAAAGCTTGTACATATTGGGAAAGGCAATGCAATTGCTGGTAATAAATAGGATTGCACTTGTCTAAAGTGGTCATTTCTACTAAAATTAAGTTATATTATTCCTCAGGTGTTAAGTGCGGTGTTCTAGGGTGTGTATGGTTATCAGATTCTTTTGGAGTTGATATAATGAAGTGTCCAAGCTGTCAACATAACGGGACAAGAGTCCTCGATTCTAGGCCAGTTGACGAGAGTAGATCCATAAGAAGACGAAGAGAATGTGAAGATTGCCAATATCGGTTTACGACCTTTGAAAAAGTGGAAGAAATCCCCTTGATCGTGGTAAAAAAAGACGGAACGCGGGAAGAATTTAGTCGTGAAAAAATTCTTCGTGGTCTAATTAAGGCTTGTGAAAAGCGTCCAGTACCCTTACAAAAATTAGAGGATATCACACATGAAGTAGAAGTAGAGCTCCGAAATCAAGGGGTCTCAGAGATAAAAAGTGATGTCGTAGGTGAAATGGTCATGGATCGTTTAGCTAAAATAGATGATGTTGCCTATGTGAGATTCGCCTCTGTATATAGACAGTTTAAAGATATTAATGTATTCATTGATGAACTAAAGGATTTATTAAAAACGAGAACTTGACATGAGCTTAAGCACTAATGCTGGGGGCTCTTTTTTTCTATGAACCTAGAGGGAAGTTGATTTGTTTATGCAATCTTGGAAAGAAATCTTACCGATTGACCAATATTTAGTAAAAACTGATTCGGTTTTACACGACTTTGATCGAAGGGTACTAACCCTTTTGTACCAGCCCTTAATTGGTCCATTAAGTTTCTCTTTATATATGCTGTTTTGGGGTGAGGTAGAGGCTTACAAGTATTGGGGTTCTCCTTCCTCACACCGAAATATTATGGCTTCGATGCATACGAATCTTGACAAAATACTAGCGGCTAGAAAGAAGCTTGAAGCTATCGGCTTATTGAAGTCATATGTACAAGAAACGTCAGAGGTTAGAAATTTTATATATGATCTGAATCCCCCCTTATCTCCAGCAGCCTTTTTTAGCTCTGATTTTCCGTATAGTATCTTTTTAAAAGAAGAAGTTGGGGAACTTAGATACAATAAGCTAAAATCCTTGTTTTTGACGAAAGATATCAATACACAGGACTTTAAGAATATTTCCCAAACTTTTTCGGATGTATTTGAAACAACATCCGAACATGATAAAAATATATTGTACAATCATACTGAGGAAAACCAGCTTTTTATCGACAGAGAAGGTAATGCAAACATAAATGTTGGGAAGATTCAATTTGATTTTGATTTATTTGTATACGGGCTATCTGAAAATTTTGTTTCGCCAAGTTTGATTACAGATGAAGTGGCCCAAAGAGTTAGATTATTAGCCTATGTTTTCGGGCTATCTCCAATAGACATGCAAAAGGTCGTCATGAATGCAACATTTGGTGACGAGGATGAAATAGATTTGGATGTTCTTTCTGAGAAGGCAAGAATGTATTATGAGATTGAAAACTTCGGAAGAATGCCGAAGCTGTCAGAAAAGATTCAACCACTTAAGCATCAAACCATGAGATTTATTGAGCCACAATCAGATGAAGAGAAAAGAATTCATCATTTTGAAACGACATCACCAAAAGACTTTTTAATTGAGCTGGCAGGTGGTGCCATACCAACAGGGACGGAATTAGCCATTGTTGAAAGCATCATGATCAATCAACATATTCTACCTGGTGTAGTCAATGTGTTACTCGATTATGTCGTCAATAATAAGAAAATGAATTTGAATAAAAAATATATTGAAAACACAGCAAGCAATTGGGCCAGACAGAAAATTAAGACAGTAAAAGAAGCGTTAAATCAGATTGCTGAATTTGAAAAGGACGTTACAGAATATAAAGAAAAAGAGACAAAGGCAAAAAATAATCCTACAAGCGGACTAAGAAAGCCGATTCGAAAAGAAATTTTACCTGAGTGGATGACAGATCCTGAATATGTTGAAAAGAGGAAGCAGCAGTTACTAAATAAGTCTGGTTCTAATGCTGAGAAACCAAAGTCTACTCATTTTTCTGATTAAAGTAGGAGGAAGGAAAAGTCATGAAGTCCATTAAAGATACGATGCAGGAACTATCATATAAAGACAGAATGGAAACTGAATATGAAAAATTTAAAGCAACTGTTTTAAATGACCAAGATGTTAAAGAGTTTTTAGATCAAAATCGCCCCCTCTTAAACAGAAAAATATTTGATAGAGCTTTACTAAAGATGTATGAGTATCATAATCAGAGTAAAGAGTGCTCGAAGTGTCCAAGCCTAGGGGAGTGTTTCAACATAATGCCTGGGTATCAAGCACATCTTACATTAAAAAATAAAGTGTCAATAGAATTGGACTATCGTCGTTGCCCAACTAAAGTATTAGCGGATTTGCAGAAGGAAAAAGGGAATAAGATTAAGTCAGTTTACATTCCCTCTAATCTACTAAAAGCCTCTTTCATTGATATTTATGAGGAGGACGATTACAGATTTCAGATTAAACAAGAAGTATGGTCTTTCCTAAAAAACTATACGAGCAATAAAAAGGTTAAAGGATTTTATATTCACGGAGGATTTGGCGTGGGTAAGACATACATTCTCTGTGCTGTCGCCAATGAGCTAGCAGATAAAGAAATAGAATCGATGATTATGTATTTCCCCGAATTCATACGAGAATTAAAAAGTGTGATGACAAATGAGTCGGCTTTTAATAAAAAACTTGATTCAGCCAAAAAAACTCCAGTCCTTATGTTTGATGATATTGGAGCAGAATCCATGACAAGTTGGATGAGAGATGAGATATTAGGTCCCATTCTTCAATATCGAATGCTGGAAGAACTGCCAACCTTCTTTACTTCGAACTTAAATTTAGACGAACTACTCAGGCATTATACGCACTCACAGAAGGGTGAAGAAGAAGGAATAAAAGCTCAAAGAATCCTCGAAAGAATTAGATTTTTATCAAGTGAAATTGAATTGGTTGATATTAATCATCGAAAGTAAGAGTCATGCATTTGGCTCTTTTTTTTGTTTTTAAGATGTAGTATCATTTTTTTCGTTTCCCCTCATATAAATAGAAACAGGTGCCGAAATGGGGGGACAACCAATATGCATATAACATTTGAAAAAGCTTCAGATATGAACTATGTTTTTCAACTATTATTTTCTTTTATGGGTGAATCTCTTCAACAAATTGAAGGAACAAATACGCTTTACATCCGAATTGCTAAAGATGATAAACATACAATCCATACATATGTTGTTCCAGCGTTAACAGAATTTATTGTACAAGTTAAAGAACCCGAATTTATTCAGGGATTTTTATGTGCAATTTTTTACTATGAGGATGAGGCGGAGCAGCAGCAAATTATCCAGATGGTGCATTCGTTGGTCACAGAGGATGAAGTTCATATGCATCCTTTATTACGGGAAGGATACCGTCTCGAAGAAATGATTGACCAATCCTTAACCATGTTTTTATCACGACATATTGATTTTTCATTTGAAGCGTTCTTAAAATTCAGACTAAAGGATTACTTTAACCGACTCCTAGAATACATAGAAGTAGCAATAGATGAGTATAAATTAGAGCAAGATTATCAGGACTTTATTGAGAGCTTACGAAAATATATTGCATCCAAACGGTCAACTATTAATCTAGTACATGTTGTTCATGAGAAGGATCAATTTTTATTTTTTGATGAAGACCTTCAGCCATTTACCCATAATCTCCAACATTTTCAAGAAGATTTCATATCTCTTCAAGGATTCGAAGTAGACAAAGAATTAATTGCACCGCTATTGTTACTCTGTCCAAACCATGTTTTTTTATATTCTGTCGATTTAGATCAAGGTGTTATTCAAACATTGGTTGCTATTTTTCAAGAGAGAGTCAATATTTTACCGTTCGAGAGATTCAGTAGACAACAGCATTAATCATCCATTGTTACATTTTTTTTTACTGATTCAACTTGCATTCGCTTGAAAAAGTGAATATAATAACTTACATAATTAAAAAAATGATCAGTTATGATAAGGATATGGGTTATTTTATCGGTTCTTAGAGAGGGAAGGCTTGGCTGAAAACTTCCTAACTTGAAAAATCAACCTACCACCTTTAAACTTTAGTGCAGAACAGAACTAGTTCTTATTATGTACTAACGGCAAAAACCGTTACTTTTCTTCTAAGCCAGGACAAAGTGTGTCTGGAAAGAAGGGTGGAACCACGAATTCAACACTCGTCCCTTTTATTGGGATGGGTGTTTTTTGTTTTTTTATCATCATGATAAGTTCTGCGTTCTGCTTGTCATGTGAAATAAATGAAAAAAATTAAAGGAGTGAACAAGGATGTCAGAAGTGCTAAAAATTTCATTTCCAGACGGAGCGGTTAAGGAGTTTCAAAAAGGTACAACAACTGAAGATATCGCGGCATCAATCAGTCCTGGATTAAGAAAGAAAGCAATTGCTGGAAAGTTTGCTGGAAAACTAATTGATTTAAAAGCTCCTATTGAACAGGATGGAAGCATTGCCATTATTACACAGGATTCCGAGGAAGCACTTGAAATTTTACGTCATAGTACAGCCCACTTAATGGGTCAAGCGGTTAAACGTCTGTATCCAAACATTAATGTTCGGTTAGGTGTTGGACCTGTTATCGAAGGTGGGTTCTATTATGACATCGATATGGCAGAAGCCATCACTCATGAAGACTTGAGCCTAATTGAAAAGGAAATGCAAAAGATTTCGAATGAAAATATAGAAATTGTTCGTAAAGAGGTAAGTCGTGATGAGGCGAAAGCCATGTTCCAAGAAATAGGTGACCATCTGAAGCTTGAATTGTTAGAGGATATTCCGGCAAGTGAAGCGGTTTCTATTTACAAGCAAGGTGAGTTTTTTGACCTTTGCCGAGGTGTTCATTTACCTTCAACGGGGAAAATCAAAGAATACAAGCTGTTAAGTGTTGCTGGTGCTTATTGGCGCGGTGATAGCAAAAATAAGATGCTGCAGCGCATATACGGTACAGCCTTCTTTAAGAAAGAAGATCTTGCTGAACACCTGCGTTTACTTGAGGAAGCTAAGGAACGAGATCACCGTAAATTAGGAAAAGAGCTTGATTTATTTGCGAATTCCCAAAAGGTTGGGCAGGGCTTCCCATTATGGTTACCTAAAGGAGCAACTATACGACGTATTATTGAGAGATATATTGTGGACAAAGAAATACGCTTAGGCTATTCCCATGTATACACTCCGGCAATCGGGAGTGTGGAGCTTTATAAAACATCAGGACATTGGGAGCACTATCAAGACGGAATGTTCCCTGTCATGTCCATGGATAATGAAGACTTAGTTTTACGCCCAATGAACTGCCCACACCATATGATGATATACAAAAATGATATCCATAGTTATCGTGAGTTGCCAATTCGTATAGCGGAATTAGGACTTATGCACCGCTATGAGATGTCAGGAGCATTATCAGGATTACAACGAGTACGTGGGATGACGTTAAATGATGCCCACATTTTTGCTCGACCTGATCAAATTAAAGAAGAGTTTATCCGAGTGGTCCGCTTAATTGAGGCTGTTTATAAGGATTTTGGATTTGAGAACTATTCCTTCCGACTTTCTTACCGTGATCCTGAGGATAAAGAAAAGTACTTTGATGATGATGCAATGTGGGAGAAAGCTCAAGGTATGCTTAAGGAAGCCATGGATGACCTTGGTCTAGAGTATTATGAGGCTGAAGGAGAAGCAGCGTTTTATGGACCAAAGCTTGATGTACAGGTTCGTACAGCACTTGGAAAAGATGAAACATTATCAACTGTACAGCTTGATTTCTTATTACCAGAACGCTTTGACCTAACGTACGTTGGTGAAGACGGTAAGCAGCATAGACCAGTTGTTATCCATCGTGGAGTCGTTTCGACAATGGAGCGCTTTGTCGCTTTCTTAATTGAAGAATATAAAGGTGCATTCCCAACTTGGTTGGCTCCGGTTCAAGTTCAAGTGATTCCTGTATCCCCATCAGCTCACCTTGACTACGCAAAGCAGGTTCAAGAGCAATTACAAGCAGAGGGGATCCGAGTTGAATTAGATGCACGTGATGAGAAGATTGGGTATAAAATTCGTGAAGCACAAATACAAAAGATCCCGTATATGCTAGTAGTTGGAGATAATGAAATACAAGAGAATGCTGTAAATGTCCGTAAGTATGGAAGTCAGCAATCAGAGACTTTACTTTTTGATCAATTTCTTTCAGCCATTCTAGAGGAAGTAAAAAAATAGGTGCTTGACAGAAATGTTTCTGCATGGTAAATTTATATAGGTAATTTAATAGTTCTATTTAGTAAAAGAAGAAGCACCCGCTTCTCACCTGACAAACGCAAATTGTTGTTAGCAGGTCTCAACGAAAAAGTTAGTGTATGGTAAATACATTTCGTTAAGTGTGGGTGTTTCATCGCCTGCACTTTTTTTTATTGACTATTTCGGAGGTGGCTCATTATTAGCAAGGATATGATGGTTAACGAAGGCATTCGTGCCCGTGAAGTACGTTTGATTGGCGCAAATGGAGATCAACTTGGTATTATATCTCGCCAAGAAGCACTTGAAATGGCGCAGAATATTAATCTTGATCTGGTAATGGTTGCAGCAACGGCGAAACCGCCTGTATGTCGTATTATGGACTACGGAAAGTTCCGTTTCGAGCAACAAAAGAAAGATAAAGAAGCCCGTAAAAATCAAAAAATCATTAATATTAAAGAAGTTCGTTTAAGCCCAACGATTGATGAGCATGACTTTAACACGAAATTACGTAATGCAATTAAGTTCCTTGAAAATGGGGACAAAGTTAAAGCGTCGATTCGTTTCAAAGGCCGTGCAATCACCCATAAAGGAATTGGACAAAAAGTATTAGACCGCTTTGCAGAAGAATGTAAAGAAGTCGGTAATGTAGAATCTGCTCCTAAAATGGACGGAAGAAGCATGTTTTTAATATTATCATCAAAAATTGATAAGTAATTAATAAGGAGGAACATCTCATGCCTAAAATGAAAACTCATAGAGGTTCAGCTAAGCGTTTCAAGAGAACTGGATCTGGTAAGCTAAAGCGTTCACAAGCATATACAAGTCACTTATTCTCTAACAAATCAACAAAGCAAAAGCGTAAGCTACGTAAAGCTTCATTAGTGAGCAGTGGCGATTACAAGCGCATTAAGTTCATGATCGGGAAGTAATTCATTTAAAAAAATTAACGAACAGATTGATATACATTAGGAGGAAATCACAATGCCAAGAGTTAAAGGTGGTACAGTAACTCGTAAGCGTCGTAAGCGCATACTCAAGTTAGCTAAAGGTTATTATGGTTCAAAACATACGTTATTTAAAGTAGCAAAGCAACAAGTAATGAAATCATTTAATTATGCGTTCCGTGACCGTCGTCAAAAGAAGCGTGACTTCCGTAGATTATGGATTACACGTATCAACGCGGCTGCACGTATCAACGGACTTTCTTATAGCCGTTTGATGCACGGATTATCACAAGCTGGTATCGAAGTTAACCGTAAAATGTTAGCTGATCTAGCTGTACATGACGAAAAAGCATTTGCTGAATTAGCAAACGCTGCTAAAAACACCTTAAACAAGTAATTGATATAAAAAGAGTCATTCTCTTATGGAGAGTGGCTCTTTTTTTATAAAATCAGAATTTATATGGTGGGTGCATCTAAATCCAGCTCCAGCACTAAGCTCGCTTGAGGTCAAATAACCCTAAAAGAATAAAAGGGATAGATCACCTTTTTTTTCTTTTAGGCATTTTCTTATGCCTTGGCTAAAAGGGGTACTTGCGCCTTTTGTTCTAAGAGTTTAATGGTTTGTTTTGGAATAAATGGTTTGGCGCTGATATAATCGAATAATAGCCGATTTCATCAGATTATCGCTGATAAAGATGAAAAATCGTTGATATAATCGGATAATCGCTGATAAAACAAATAAAGTCAGGATTTCCAGAGACAAATAGTATGAAAAGATACGATTTTCATCACTCGTACAGTCTAATTTTCTGTTTAAGCTATAAATCGAACTACTTTTAGAGACCATCTATCAAAAAGGAGATGAAAAAACATGATATCATTCTTATTTTATATACTTATCACAAATGTAGTTGCTTTTTTTGCCATGTATCTCGATAAACAAAAAGCAATTAAGAATCAGTGGAGAACTCCAGAAAAGACATTGTGGACCCTGGCTATAATTGGAGGATCTATGGGTATGTGGCTTGGAATGAAGAGTTTTCGGCATAAAACAAAGCATACATCATTTTGTGTGGGCACACCGGTTTTAATCGCTGCTCAGTTTATTTTGGTTATGGTCATCCTGCAAATATTGTCATAACTGCTCGTACGATTGTATATAGATGATAATAGTTTTTGCACGTAGTCATCTCAGGTCAGGAGGAGTCACCATGGATTATACGATGACGATGCTTTTTTCCTTTTTAGAAGCGAGTGGATTATGGGCACCTATCGTTTTCCTTTTATTTCATGGATTGCGTCAGTTTTTATTTATTCCTGTGGCTGTCTTGTGTATAGCTGGGGGAATCCTTTTTGGTGCAATTTTAGGTGCATTTTACTCCATAATAGGATTAACGCTATCTTGTATCCTTTTTTATTTCCTCTATCAATCGATGCCGAAAACCTTTGGGAAAATGAAAAGGATGAAAGAAAAATGGTTAGGTGACCGTGTCTCTTTTACAACCGGACAAATCGCCATCTTACGTTGTATTCCTTTTATGCAATACCATTTACTTTCCCTCATCCTACTTGAACGGAAAAAGAATGTCTTTTCTTTTACAAAACAGTCATTCCTATCGAATGTTCCAGTCGCCATCTTGTATACCTTATTTGGGCAATCCATTAGCCACTTATCACCTTCCATTATTCTTTGTATTTTGATATCGCTCACGATCCTATTCTACTTATTCAGAGAAAAACAAATCACAGTTAAGTGGAATGACTTTTTTGCTAAAAAATCATTAAAAATAAAAACCCGTGAAAACTAATCACGGGTTCACTTCAGAGGTTCAAACAAGTGAATCACATTACAATTCACAATCAAAATTGCATATGATTTCGCTTGTCTTTTTATTGTTATATCAAGGTATTTCAGGAAAAAGTAGCGTTTTTTATTCCATATCACAAGGATGGAAAAAATTATCTCCTCCTTGTGATTTGATTTGTAATTATAGGTGATATTCAGATAAAAAAATATTTGAAATCCTGATACAAAAGAAACACAGGCGATGTGAAACCGCCTGTGTTTCTTAATGTAAATTTAGTTACGTATGAACATTTTGCACCCCACAAGTGAAGCCGTTACTATTTTTATTGGTGGGGATTATTTGACGCTCACTTAGATACAGCCAAAGTTTACGAATGCGAATAAGCTTTCAAGAAATCTACAGATATCCAGCCAAAATTCCAACGGTGGTTCTACAGGACTAGGTTCAGT